>DAHWNE010000209.1 GCA_027340195.1 Acetobacteraceae bacterium
CCCCGCCCGCGCCGGAGACCCTCCGCCGCCGGCTGGAGGCGGTGCCGTGGGATGCGCCGGTGACGGTGCGGGAGGATCTGCGCGCCTTCTATCATCCGACCACCCTGCGGCGGCTTTCGGCGCTGCGCGCCTGGCTGCTGCGCGAGGCGCCGCCCGAGCGGGCCGATCCCGACCCGGTCATCGACTGGCTGCGGATGGTGGCGCTCAACCGGCTGACCGGCCATTCGCCGGGGTTCTTCTCGGTCTATACCCTGCCGCCCAACCAGGCGACCTCGGTCGCCGATCAGGAGCGGATCAACCGCACCCGCGACCAGGTGCCGCCGGAGCGCGACATCATCGCCATCATCCTGCGCAAAAGCGCGCAGCTGCTGCGCGACGGCCCGCCCGGCGCGCACCCGCCGGCGCTACTGGGGGTGGGGCCGGCAACCGCGATGGGGCATATACCGGACGCCGCGGCGGCGCTGGCCGTCACCTCGCCGCCGTTCCTCGACGTGGTGGACTACGCGCGGGACAATTGGCTGCGCTGCTGGTTCGCCGGCATCGACCCGGCGGCGATCCCGATCGCGATGCACCGCGGCGAGCGGGCGTGGGAGGCGATGGTGCGCGCGAGCCTCGCCGAACTCGCCCGGGCGGTGCGGCCGGGTGGGCATGTGGCCTTCGAGGTGGGCGAGGTGCGCGGGGGCAGGCTGCTGCTGGAACGCCTCGTCTGGCACGCCGCCGAGGGGCTGCCATTCGTCCGCCTGGCGGTGATGGTGAACCGCCAGAGCTTCACCAAGACCGCGAATTGCTGGGGGGTGGACAACAACCGCCGGGGCACCAACAGCAACCGGATCGTGCTGCTGCGCCGCTGCTGAGCGCGCCCGGCCGGGATGGCGTTCGCGCGCCGCCGCCAGCCAACCCGGCGCGCGGCTCACCCCGCCTTGGCCAGCCGGTCGAAGGCCGCCAGCCGCGCCACCAGCGCCGGCATCTCCCTGAGCGCGATCATGTTCGGGCCGTCGGAGGGCGCCCGGTCCGGGTCGGGATGCGTCTCGATGAACACCGCCGCGCAGCCGACCGCCAGCGCCGCCCGCGCCAGCACCGGGGCGAACTCCCGCTGCCCGCCCGAGGACGTGCCCTGCCCGCCCGGCAGCTGCACCGAATGGGTGGCGTCGAACACCACCGGATAGCCGGTGCGCGCCATGATCGGCAGCGCGCGCAGGTCGCTCACCAGCATGTTGTAGCCGAAGCTGGCGCCGCGTTCGCAGAGCAGGATGCGCTGGTTGCCGGTTGAGGCGATCTTCGCGGCCACGTTCGCCATGTCCCACGGCGCCAGGAACTGGCCCTTCTTGACGTTGATCGCGCGGCCGGTGGCGCCGGCGGCCAGCAGCAGGTCGGTCTGGCGGCAGAGGAAGGCGGGGCTTTGCAGCACATCCACCGCCTCGGCCGCCGGCGCGCAGTGTTCGGGGGCGTGGACATCGGTCAACACCGGCATCCCGGTGACCTCCCGCACCTCGGCCAGGATCGCCAGCCCGGCCGCCATGCCTACCCCACGCGCGGCGGTGGCCGAGGTGCGGTTGGCCTTGTCGTAGCTGGATTTGTAGATCACCCCGACGCCGGTCGCGGCCGACATCTCGCGCAGCGCGGCGGCGACTTCCAGCGCATGGGCGCGGGATTCGATCTGGCAGGGGCCGGCGATCAGCACGAAGGGCAGATGGTTGGCGATGGCGAGCGGGCCCACCTCGACCACGCGGGGCGGCGGTTCGGAAAGCGACACGGCGCGGCTCCTGGCGCTACGGGCGGCCGGTTTGCCCCGGGACCGGGGCATGCTCAAGGGCCGGGGTCGGGCTCCGTGATTTCCAGCCCCGCATAGGCTTCCCCGAGCGGGAAGCTGATGCCGAGCTCGGGCAGGTCGAGCACTGTCTCCGCGCCGGTCGCGGTGGCGCGCACCCAGCGGCCGGCCTCGCGGGCGTAGATCTCGGCCGCGATCGCGTCCTGGTCCAGCAGGATGTAGCGCAGGATGGTGGGATGGGCGGCGTATTCGCGGTTCTTGGCGATGCGGTCGGTGCGCGCGGTGGCGGGGCTGAGTACCTCGAAGACCACCACCGGATCGGTGATATCGAGGCCC
>DAHWNE010000397.1 GCA_027340195.1 Acetobacteraceae bacterium
GCAGGGTCTCGGCATCGATCTTCACCACCGCGAACAGCGGCCCCGGCCCGGCGTGGATCTCCCGCCGCAGCGCCACGATCTCCTGCGCCGCGTTCACCTTCAGCGCGCGCGGAAACCCCGCCGCCGCCGCCATCCCCGCCAGATCCACCCCGCGCCCGGTATGGGTCGGCTGCATCCCGGTCTCCCCGTAATGCTCGTTGTCCAGCACCACGATCGACAGATTCTCCGGCCGCTGCACCGCGACGGTGGCCAGCGCGCCGGTCGCCATCAGCATCTCCCCGTCGCCGGTGATCACCAGCACCCGCCGCGCCGGCTGGGCGATGGCCAGACCGAGGCCGATCATTGCCGCCGAGCCCATCCCCCCCCACAGTGGCAGGTTGCGCGCATCGTCGCCGGCGGCGGTGATGTCCCAGGCCGGCGCGCCGAGCCCGGCCACCACCAGAAGATCGCCCCGATCGCGCAGCAGTGCCGCCACCACGCCGCGCCGGCGCAACCGGCCAGAGGCGGCGATCTCGATTCCTTCCGTTCCGCTCATCGCACTATTTCCCGAATGTCTTGGCGCCGATCACGCGCTGGCCGATCAGCGTCGCGGTCGGGCGATAGGTGTTGAAGGCAAGCCGGATGGTCGCATCCGCGGTCGGCACCACGTCCTCGGGCCGGTCGGCGCGCTTCACCAGCGTGCCCATCGCCTCCAGCACCGTCCGGGTGGCGTTGCCCATCGGCACCTGGGCCGGGTTGAACTCGCCGAAATCGCCGCGCATGGTCACCAGCATCGGCATCGGCGTGCGGTGGATGATCGCCAGCGACAGCATGTTGACGCAGTTGCCGACGCCGGAGGACTGCATCAGCAGCACCCCCTTCTTGCCGCCGAGCCAGGCGCCCAGCAGCAGCCCGATCCCCTCCTCCTCGGTGGTCAGCGAGACGACGCGCATCTCGGCATCCGCCTCGCAGCGGCGGATCAGCCGCGAATGGCCGGCGTCCGGCACCAGCGCCACCAGGCTGATGTCGTGGCGCTTCAGCAGCGCGTAGAGCTGGTCGGGCCATTCCGCGCCGGCCGCGGGGGCGGCGTCCATCTGCCCGTCATGGGCGTCGCGGCGCCCGTCATCGCCGGTGCTCGGCATCGCTGTCCGTCTCCTGTCGGTCTCGGCGGCGAACAAAGCCGGTTCGGGCGCGGTTGCCAATCCGCCCGCGGCGCCGAGGAGCCATGCCGCGACCGCCATCCCACTTGTGTCGCCCCGGCTTTCCCCGTTTCCTGCCGCGATGCAGAAAATCCGCATCGCCCCCAGCCTGCTCGCCGCCGATTTCGCCCGCCTCGGCGAGGAAGCCGCCGCCGTCGAGGCCGCCGGCGCCGATCTGCTCCATCTCGACGTGATGGACGGGCGCTTCGTGCCCGCGATCAGCTTCGGTCCCGCCGTCGCCCGCGCGCTCCGCCCCGGCTGCCGGCTGCCGTTCGACGTCCATCTGATGATCGCCCCGGCCGATCCCTATCTCGGCGACTTCGCCGCCGCCGGGGCCGATCAGATCCTGGTCCACCCGGAGGCTTCGCCGCATCTGCATCGCAGCCTGCAAACCATCCGCGGCCTCGGCAAGGCGGCTGGCGTGGTGTTGAACCCCGCCACCCCGGTCGAAGCCGTTGCATGGGTGCTCGATCTGGTCGAGACAGTGCTGGTGATGACCGTCAATCCCGGATTCGGCGGGCAGGCGTTCCTGCCCTCGCAACTGCCCAAGATCGCGGCGGTGCGCGACCTCATCGTCACCTCCGGCCGGCCGGTCCGGCTGGCGGTGGACGGCGGCATCGGCCCCGGCACCGCCGGCCCCGCCGCCGCCGCCGGCGCCGATACGCTGATCGCCGGCAGCGCGGTGTTCGGCGCGCCCGACTACGCGCGCGCCATCGCCGCCTTGCGCGCCGAGGCCGAGGCCGCCCGCCGCGCCACCGCCCCGGTCGCCTTTCCCGGCGGGTCGGCCGATTGACCGCGCCCCCAACGCGGCTGTGGCGCGCGGCGCGCCGGGCTCTTGCCCGGCTGCCCAGCCTGCGGATGGCCAGCATCCCGGACGTCCCCGCCCTGCCGGTGCGCGACCCGTGGCCCGGGGACCCGGCGCGCGGGGCCCAGCTGCTGATGGGCACCCTCGCCCGCGGCGGCGGCGTCCGCGCCCTGCAACCGGGCGGCTGGACCGATCCGGCCGGGTCGCCGATGCTGCGCGTCGCCGCCAATGATTTCACCTGGCTGCGCGATCTGCGCGCGCTCGGCAACCAGGAAGCGATCCTGCGCGCGCGCGCCCTGATCTCCGACTGGATCGCCTCCGGCTCGGCCGATCCGCTGGCCCAGCGCCCGGATGTCGCCGGTGCCCGCATCGCCGCCTGGCTCGGCCATTATGATTTCTACGGCGCCTCCGCCGATGACGCCTTCCGCCAGCGGATGATGGCGCGGCTGCTGGCCGACGCGCGCGGCCTCTCCGCCGCCCTGCCCACCGAGGAGATCGACTCCCGCGCGCTCACCGCCCTCAAGGGCCTGCTCGCCGCCGCGGTCGCGATGCCCGAGCACGGCGGCTTCCTCCTGCGCGCCCAGCGTTTCCTGCCGCAGGAGATCGCCCGCCAGATCCTGCCCGACGGCAGCCAGGCCGAGCGCAGCCCGGCCGCCCTGCTGTCGGTGCTGCAGGACCTCACCGAGATCCGCGCCCTGCTGCAATCGGCCCAGGCGACCCCACCGGCCACCCTCGCCGGCGCCATCGAACGGGTCTCGGGCGCGCTTCGCACCCTGCGGCACGGCGACGGCGGGCTCGCCCTGTTCAACGGCTCGCGCGAGGAGATCCCGGGGGTGATCGATCTCGCCCTCACCCAGGCCGGCCGGGTCGGCCGGGCGCAGCCGCAGCTGCCGGACGGCGGGTTCCATCGCCTCGCCGCCGGGCGCAGCCTGGTGATCGTCGATTGCGGCGCCCCCCCGCCGCCGGGGCTGGACCGGCGCGCCCATGCCGGGACCCTCTCGTTCGAGATGTCGGTCGGGCGCGAGCGGCTGATCGTGAACTGCGGCGCCTTCCCCGCCGGCGGGGCGGAGTGGCGCGACGCGGTGCGCCGCACCGCCGCCCATTCCACCCTGGAACTCGGCGATGCCAGCTCCTCCGAGATCGCCCCGGAGGGCCTCGGCCGCCGCCCCGGCCGCGTCGAGGCGCAGCGCCAGGAAGCCAACGGCGCGCATTGGCTGGAGGCCAGCCACGACGGCTTCGTGCGCGAGTTCGGCGCGGTCCATCTGCGCCGCCTCTACCTCGCCGAAAGCGGCGAGGACCTGCGCGGGGAGGACGTGGTGGAGGGCGCCACCGGCCAGGCCTTCACCATCCGCTTCCATCTGCACCCGGCGGTCACCGCCAGCGTCCAGCAGGACGGGGCGGCGGTGCTGCTGCGCCTGCCCGGCGGCGGCGGCTGGCGGCTGCGGGCCGATGGCGCCGCGGTGGCGGTGGAGGAGAGCATCTACCTCGGCGGCGAGACGCCGCGACGCAGCGAGCAGGTGGTGCTGCGCGGAACCCCGGACGGGCCGCAGCATGTGAAATGGGCGATCAGCCGGGTGAAATAGCCTCCGGGGCGGCGGCGCGCGCCTCGGCGCATCAGCGCGAGGCCGCCGATCCGGCCGTCTCGGCCTTCGTCGCCGCCTCCGCCGGGTCCGGCAAGACCAAGCTGCTGACCGACCGGCTGCTGCGGCTGATGCTGGGGGGCGCGGACCCGGGGCGGATCCTCTGCCTGACCTTCACCAAGGCCGCCGCCGCCGAGATGGCGCTGCGCCTGCAAGCCCGGCTGGGGCGCTGGGTCGGCCTGCAAGACGCGGCGCTGGATGCCGAGCTGCGCGCGCTCGCCATGCCGGCCAACGCGGCCACCCGCGCCACCGCCCGGCGGCTGTTCGCCGCGGTGCTGGACCTGCCGGGCGGGATGCGGATCAGCACCATCCACGCCTTCTGCCAGTCGCTGCTGCGCCGCTTCCCGCTGGAAGCCGGCATCTCGCCGCATTTCCGGCTGATCGAGGACCAGGACGAGGCCGAGGCGCTGGACGAGGCGATCGAGGCGCGCCTCGCCGGCGCCGCCGATCCGGCCGATGCCGCGGCGCTGGCGCTGCTGGCGGGGTTCACCAACGCCGCGCAGTTCCGCGCCCTGGTGCAGGCGCTGCTCGCCGCCCGGTCGGCGCTGACGGCGCTGAGCGGGCACGCGCTCGCGGACCTGGCCGCCGCGCAGCGCCGCGCGCTCGGCGTCCGCGCGGCCGATCGCGCGGCATTGCTGGCCGAGGCGGTGACCGGCATGGCCCCGGCGCTGGCGCCGGCGCTGAAAACCGTGGCCGCGCGCGGCTCCGCCTCGGTGGCCGAGCGCGCCACCGAGGCCCTGGCCTGGCTCGGGCTGGCCGTGGCGGAGCGGACGGAGAACTGGGACCGCTGGCGGGGCGTGTTCCTGACCGCCAAGGGCGAGCCGCGCGCCGAGGGCGGCCTCGTCAACAAGAAGCTCGCCGAGGCCGAGCCGGCGCTGCCGGCGCTGCTGCGCGCCGAGGCCGAGCGGGTCCTGGAGATCGAGGACCAGGCCCGCGGCCTCGAGGGGGCGGCGGTCTCGGCGGCGTTCCTGCGCCTCGCGCTGCCGGTCGCGCGGGGATTCGACGACCTCAAATCCCGCGCCGGGCAGCTCGACTACCACGACCTGATCGGGCTGACCGCGCGGCTGCTGGTGGAACCCGGCGCGGCCTGGGTGCTCTACAAGCTGGACGGCGGGCTCGACCATCTGCTGCTCGACGAGGTGCAGGACACCGCCCCCGAGCAATGGGCGGTGGCCGAGGCGCTGACCGGCGAGTTCTTCGCCGGCCTCGGCGCGCGCGACGCCCCGCCCCGCACGGTGTTCGCGGTCGGCGACCGCAAGCAGTCGATCTTCTCCTTCCAGGGCGCCGACGCGGCCGGATTCGACGCCGCCCGCTCCCGGCTCGCCGCACGGGTGCGCGACGGCGGCGGGACCTGGGTGGAACGTCCGCTCGATGTCTCGTTCCGCTCCACCGAGCCGGTGCTGGCGCTGGTCGATGCGGTGTTCGCCGATCCGCTGGCCGCCGCCGGGGTGGCGGAAGCCGGGCTGCGCCATTTCGCCAGCCGCGGCGGCGCCGGCAGCGTGGAACTCTGGCCGCTGGCGCCGCGCCCGGAGCCGGCGCCGGCGCCGCCCTGGAGCGTGCCGGAGCAGTACCAGCGCGAACCCTCGGCCGCCGAGACCCTGGCCGAGACCCTGGCCGAGTGGATCGCCGGGGCGATCGGCCGGCTGGACCTGCCCGACCGCGGCCGCACCCTCGCCGCCGGCGACGTGATGGTGCTGGTCCGCCGGCGCCACGCCTTCGCCTATGCGCTGCTGCGCGCGCTGAAGGCCGCCGGCGTGCCCACCGCCGGGATGGACCGGATGACCCTGACCGACCAGCCGGCGGTGGCCGACCTGCTGGCGCTGTGCGACGCGCTGCTGCTGCCGGAGGACGATCTGGCCTTCGCCTGCTTCCTCACCTCCCCGCTGGGCGGGCTCGACGATCCGGCGCTGATGGCGCTGGCGGTCGGCCGGCCGGGCGCGCTGTGGGAGGCGCTGCGCGACCGCGCCGGCGAGCGGGCGGACTGGCAGGCGGCCTGGGACCGATTCGCCGCCCTGCGCGCGCGGGTCGATCACGCCCCGCCCTTCGCCCTTCTGGCCGAGGCGCTGGGGCCGCAGGGCGGCCGGGCCCGGCTGTTCGCCCGCCTCGGCGCCGAGGCCGGCGAGCCGGTCGATGAGCTGCTGGAAGCGGCGCTGACCTATGCGCGCACCCATCCGCCGTCGTTGCAGGGCTTCCTGCACTGGCTGCGCCGCGCCGGGGCCGAGGTGAAGCGGGAGCCGGAGGCGGCCGGCGGCAGCCTGCGCATCCTGACCGCCCATGGCGCCAAGGGGTTGCAGGCGCCGCTGGTGATCCTGCCCGACACCACCGCGCTGCCGCCGGAGGATCGCGGCCTGCTGTGGGCGGACGACCCCGAGGGCGGCCCGGCGGTGCCGCTGTTCCTGCCCGGCGCCGGGCTGCGCCCCGCCGCGGCGGCGGCGCTTTTGGCGGCGGGGCGGCAGCGGCGCATCGAGGAATACAACCGCCTGCTCTACGTCGCCCTGACCCGCGCCGAGGACCGGCTGGTGGTCTGCGGCTGGGCGCCGCGCGGGGCGCCCCCGGACACGTGCTGGTACCAATCGGTCGCGCGCGGCTTCGCCCGGCTGGACGGTGTCGCCACCGCCCCCGGCCCGGCCGCCTGGGCGCCCGAGATCCGGCGGCTGGAGCGG
>DAHWNE010000398.1 GCA_027340195.1 Acetobacteraceae bacterium
TGATCCTGCCCGGCGCCGCGCCGGTGACGGTGATGGCCTATGTGCCGGACGGGTCGGCCAGCCCCGGCAGCGCCGTGGTCGTCGCCGAACCCAGCGGGATCACCGCGCTGACGCTGACCTACGGGTATTTTGCCCGCAGCCCGAACGGGTGGAGCACCTCGCTCACGTTCCTGCTCGTCGGCACCTCCGCCGCGCCGCTGTTCGGCCCCGGCGGGGCGATCGATCCGCGGTTCTTCGCCGGGTTCCACGGCCAGGGCAGCATCGCCGGCGAGAGCTCCGGGCTGGCGCTGGGCGCGCCGGGCGGGTTCGTCCAGACCACCACCGCGTTCGGCTTCGCGCTGGGGGTGCCCGAGCCCGGTTCGGCCGCGCTGCTGGCGACGGCGCTGCTGGGGCTGGGGCTGGCCGGCCTCTTCCGTCCCTGCCCCGCGCTGGCTACCAAGGCCCGGCCGATCCGGGGAGACCGCCGCCATGAACCTGCACCGCCTGCTCGCCGCCCGCGTTGAGGCCGGAAAACCCGTCCGCGTCGGGCTGATCGGGGCCGGCAAGTTCGGCTCGATGTTCCTCGCCCAGGTGCCCACCAGCCCCGGCATCGTGGTCACCGCCATCGCCGACCTCGCCCCCGACCGCGCCCGCGCCGCCTGCGCCCGGGTGGGCTGGGACGCGGCCCGCATCGCCGCCACCCGCTTCACCGACGATGCCGCCCGCATGGTCGCCGCCGACGACGTGGAGGTGGTGGTGGAAGCCACCGGCCACGCGCCGGCCGGCCTGGATCACGCCGCCGCCGCCATCGCCGCCGGCAAGCATGTGGTGATGGTGAACGTGGAGGCCGATGTGTTGGCCGGCCCGCTGCTGGCGCGTCGGGCCGCGCGGGCGGGGGTGGTCTATTCGCTCGCCTATGGCGACCAGCCGGCGCTGATCGCCGAGCAGGTGGACTGGGCGCGGTCCTGCGGGTTCACCGTGCTCGCCGCCGGCAAGGGCACCAAATACCTGCCGGAATACCACGCCTCCACCCCGGCGACGGTCTGGCCCTATTACGGCCTGACGGAGGAACAGGCGCGCGCCGGGGGGATGAACCCTCAGATGTTCAACTCCTTCCTCGATGGCACCAAGTCGGGGATCGAGATGGCGGCGGTCGCCAACGCCACCGGCCTGACGCCGGCGCCCGACGGGCTCGCCTTCCCGCCCTGCGGCACCAGCGACCTGGCCGAGATGCTGCGGCCCGGCAACCGCGGCGTGCTGCACCATGCCGGGCAGGTGGAGGTGGTCTCCTCGCTGCACCGCGACGGCAGCGCGGTCGCGGGCGACCTGCGCTGGGGCGTCTATGTGGTCTTCGAGGCACCGGGGGACTACACCGCGCGCTGCTTTGCCGAGTATGGCGTGCCCACCGATGCGTCCGGGCGGGTGTCGGCGCTCTATCGGCCGTTCCATCTGATCGGGCTGGAACTCAACGTCTCCATCCTGTCGGCGGCGCTGCGCGGGGAGCCGACCGGCGCGCCCACCGGCTTCCGCGGCGATGTGGTGGCCACCGCCAAGCGAGGCCTGCGGGCGGGGGAAACGTTGGACGGCGAAGGCGGCGCTTGCGTCTGGGGCAAGCTGATGCCGGCCGCCGACAGTCTGCGGCTGGGCGGGCTGCCGATCGGGCTCGCCAACCATGTGCCGCTGGTCCGCGACGTGCCCGCCGGCGCGCCGGTCACCTGGGCGGATGTGCGCATCGACCCGGCCGACCCGGCCTATCGCACCCGCCGCGAGATGGAGGCGGCGTTCGCCCCCGCGTAGCCCCAGGTGCGGCGGGTCAATCCGCCGCCGCCGGCGCCTCGCCCGCCATCAGCCGTCCCGGGCCTTGGCCGGGACGCTCCAGCACCACCCGGCGCTCGTGGAACGCCGCCACCGCCGGGCGATGGGCGATCGAGACGAGCGTGGTCTCCGGCAGCCGTTCCCGTAGCGTCCGGTACAGCGCCTGCTCGGCTTCCGGGTCCAGGCTGGCGGTGGCCTCGTCGAGAAACAGCCAGTCCGGCCGCGCCAACAACGCGCGCGCCAGCGCGAGGCGCTGCTGCTCCCCGCCCGAGAGTGTCTGCGCCCAGTTGCGGTCCTGATCGAGATGATCGACCAAGGCGTCGAGCCCGACATCGTGCAACGCCGCCGCCACCGCCTCGCGCGGGATTTCCGCCGGGTCGCGCGGATAGGTCACGGCGTGGCGCAGCGTGCCGAGCGGGATATAGGCGCGCTGCGGCAGGAACAGGCAGCGCTCCCCCGGCGGGCGGGCGATGCGGCCGGACCCGTAGGGCCAGATGCCGGCGATGGCGCGGAACAGGGTGGATTTGCCGGACCCCGACCGCCCCGTGATGACGGTGGCGCTGCCGGGCGCCAGGGTCAGGCTGGCATGGTCCACCAGGGTCTGCCCGTTCGGCAGCCCCAGGGTCAGGTCCGACAGCGCCAGCGTGCCGTCCGTCGCGGCGGCGATGGTGGGCCCGCTGGTGGTGGAGAGCGTCCGCGCCGCCTCGATCGCGCGGTAGAAAGTGGTCAGGCGCTCGACGATGGCGCGCCACTGCGCCAACGATCCGTAGGCGTTCACGAACCAGGACAGGCTGCCCTGCACCTGGCCGAACGCGCCGGCCACCTGCATCAGCCCGCCCAGTTGGATCTTGTTGCGGAAATAGCGGGGTGCGGCCACCACGAACGGGAAAATGATGGCGATCTGCCCGTAGCCGGAGACCAGGGCGTTGAGCTTCTTGGTCCGCTGCATGATCGCCCACCAGTTGGTGATCACGTTGTGGAAACGGTCGCGCAGGTTGCCCTTCTC
Organism: Acetobacteraceae bacterium; assembly: GCA_027340195.1. Taxonomy (GTDB): domain Bacteria; phylum Pseudomonadota; class Alphaproteobacteria; order Acetobacterales; family Acetobacteraceae; genus JAJZVS01. Next base: position 2,801 of record DAHWNE010000398.1, read on the forward strand.
CTCGTCCTCGCCGCCGTAGAGCGCGATGCCTTCCACGTTTTCGCGCACGCGCACCAGGGCGTAGCGAAAATCCGCCTCCACCCGCTGCTGGCGGAAGCGCAGCCCGACCAGCGGGCGGCCGACCAGATGGGTGAGCCAGGTACCGACCACGGCATAGACGAGCGCCACCCAGACCATGTAGCCGGGGATGGTCACCCCCCACAGCGTCAGGTCGCCCGAGAGCGACCACAGGATGCCGACGAAGCTGGCGATGGAGACCAGGTTGGAGAGGAAATCCACCCCCAGCGAGAGGGTGACGCCCACGAAATCGCGCAGATCGTCGGAGATCCGCTGGTCGGGGTTGTCGGTGCCGAAGGCCTGTTCGTCGTGCTTGAGGCTGATCCGGTAATAGGCGTGGTCGGCCAGCCACTCGTCGAGGAACCGCCCGGTCAGCCAACGCCGCCAGCGGATCTGCAGCCATTGGTTCAGGTAGGTGGCATAGACGAACACCAGGATATAGACCGTCACCACCTCGGAGAAGCCGGGCATGATGTTGCCCGCGGGGGTTCGCCGCCACGTGAACAGAAGCTGCATGAAGGCCGTGAAATCATGCGCTTGCAGGGCGTTGTAGAACTGCTGGTTCCAGTAGTTCAGAACCACGTTCATGCCCACCATCGACAGGTTGAGGGCGATGATCGACCCCAGCAGCAGCCAGGCCGACCATTTCTCCTCGGAGCGGAAATAGGGCCGCGACAGGCGCCAGACGTCGCGCAGGAATTCACCCAGATTGTTCATTTCGTCGTGGCCGGTTCCGGGGAGGGAGGAAGGGTGGCGGCGAGTGCCGCGAGCCAGGCGCGCAGCCGGGCGCGGTTCACGCCGAAATCCGAATAGCCATAGACGCTGCGCGACCACAGGATCAGCGTGCTGTGATGGCTGCCGTCGGCGCGCACCGCGGCGGTGACAAGGTCGGGGAAGTTCCAGACCGCGCTGCGCACCACCCAGTCGGCCTGGCCTGCGGCGGGGAAGCTGGCGGCCGGGTAGGTGCGCGGTTCGGCCGCCGCGACGGCGGAGATCCGCGCCAGCAGGACCGGGGCGGGGAGCGGATAGACCGGGGTCAGCAGGTCTGGGCGCGGGGAAAATCCGGCCGGGGCTGCGAGCGCGGTGTTGGGGCTGGCCGGGCGTTCCAGATGAGCGAAATCCAGCACCCGCGGCGGCGGCAGCCCGGCCGCGCCGGCCGCCCCGCAGGCCGGCAGGAACAGGCCCAGGAGCCAGGCGAACGGCGTCATCGGCGGGGCGAGCGGCGTGCGGCCATGCGCGGTGATGGACCACCGGCGGGGCGGGCGCAAGCAGAGCCTGCCCCGGCGCCGCATCTCGGCCCGCAAGTGCCTGATCCTCTTGACAGTGTCACCGCCCGGTCTCTAGCGTGTCTGACATGGCAACCGTCACGCGCGCGCAACTGGCCGAGACGATCTATACCCAGGTCGGGCTGTCGCGGAACGAGTCGGCGATCTTGCTCGAGACGATCTTGGAACGTATCGCAGCCCGCCTGCAAGCCGGGGAAACGGTCAAGATCAGTGGATTCGGCACCTTCTCGGTGCGCCAGAAGGGCCGGCGCATCGGGCGAAACCCGAAAACCGGGGTGGAAGTGCCGATCCTGCCGCGCCGGGTCCTGGTGTTCCGCCCCAGCATGACCATGCGCGCCCGCGTCAACGGCCTCGCCGCGGCCGAGGACGCCGATTGCTGATGGGCCCCTCGGACCCGCCGCCGGACGCCGAGGATCGCCCCCGCCCGCGCAAGGCGCCGGCCGCGTTTCGCACCATCAGCGAGGTGGCCGACGAGCTGCATATCCCCCAGCACGTCCTCCGCTTCTGGGAGACCAAGTTCGCCCAGGTCCGCCCGCTGAAGCGCGGCGGCGGGCGGCGCT
>DAHWNE010000247.1 GCA_027340195.1 Acetobacteraceae bacterium
CGCGGCGGCGGATCGCGCGGCTGGCCGAGACCGCCGAGGCGCTGGCCGACCGGCTGGATCCGCCCGCCGGCTGACAGGGCGCGGGATTGGCCCTATATGCCGGCTCCGCCCTTGGCATGTTTTCAGGTTCCATGACCGATATCCCGCTCGATCGCATCCGTAACTTCGCCATCATCGCCCATATCGACCATGGCAAATCCACCTTGGCCGACCGGCTGATCCAGGCCACCGGCGCGCTGTCGGACCGCGAGATGACCAACCAGGTGCTCGACAGCATGGAGCTCGAGGGCGAGCGGGGCATCACCATCAAGGCGCAGACGGTGCGGCTGGCCTATCGGGCGGCCGACGGGAACACCTATCAGCTCAACCTGATGGATACCCCCGGGCACGTGGATTTCGCCTACGAGGTCTCGCGCTCCCTGGCCGCGGTGGAGGGATCGCTGCTGGTGGTCGATGCCTCGCAGGGCGTGGAGGCGCAGACGCTGGCGAATGTCTATCAGGCGATCGAGGCCGGCCACGAGATCGTGCCGGTGCTCAACAAGATCGACCTGCCGGCGGCAGAGCCCGAACGGGTGAAGGCGCAGATCGAGGACGTGATCGGGCTCGATGCCTCCGACGCGGTGGAGATCAGCGCCAAGACCGGTCTCAATATCGAGGGGGTGCTGGAAGCGCTGGTGACCCGCCTGCCGCCACCCAAGGGCGATGCCGAGGCGCCGCTGAAGGCGCTGCTGGTCGATAGCTGGTACGATCCGTATCTGGGCGTAGTGGCCCTGGTGCGGGTGAAGGACGGGCGACTGCGGCACGGGCAGCGCCTGCGCATGATGTCCACCGGTGCCGTGCATCCGCTGGAGCAGATCGGGGTGTTCACGCCGCGGATGGTGCCGGTGGATTCGCTGGGGCCGGGCGAGATCGGCTACATCACCGCCGCGATCAAGACCGTGGCCGATTGCAAGGTGGGCGATACCATCACCGACGATCGCGCCCCGGCGGCTGCGGCGCTGCCCGGGCTCAAGCCCTCGGTGCCGGTGGTTTGGTGCGGGCTCTATCCCACCGATGCCGATGATTTCGAGAAGCTGCGTGACAGCCTGGCCAAGCTGCGGCTGAACGACGCCAGTTTCCATTATGAGATGGAGACGTCGGCGGCGCTGGGATTCGGATTCCGCTGCGGGTTCCTGGGGCTGCTGCATCTCGAGATCGTGCAGGAGCGGCTGTCGCGCGAGTTCGATCTGGACCTGATCGCTACCGCGCCTTCGGTGGTGTACCGCGTGTTCCGTACCAACGGGACGATGAGCGAGTTGCACAATCCGGCGGACATGCCCGACGGCAGCGTGATCGAGCATATCGAGGAGCCGTGGATCAAGGCCACCATCATGGTGCCGGACGACTACCTGGGCGCGGTGCTGCAACTCTGCAACGACCGCCGCGGTGAACAGGCCGACCTGACCTATGTCGGCAACCGGGCGATGGCGGTCTATCGGCTGCCGCTGAACGAGGTGGTGTTCGATTTCTACGACCGGCTGAAATCGGTCTCGCGCGGGTATGCGAGCTTCGACTACGCGATGGATGGCTATCGGCCGGGAGAGCTCGTGCGCATTTCCATCCTGGTCAATGGCGATCCGGTGGATGCGTTGAGCTTCATCGCCCATCGCGCGGCGGCCGAGGCGCGCGGGCGGGCGATCTGCGCGCGGCTGAAGGAACTCATTCCACGCCAGTTGTTCAAGATCGCGGTGCAGGCCGCGATCGGCGGGCGGGTGATCGCGCGGGAGACGATCGGTGCGCTGTCGAAGGACGTGACCGCGAAATGCTACGGCGGCGATATCACCCGCAAGCGCAAGCTGCTTGAGAAGCAGAAAGAGGGCAAGAAGCGGATGCGCCAGTTCGGCAAGGTGGAGATCCCGCAATCGGCCTTCATCGCCGCGCTGAAGATGGACGCCTGACCGCTCTGCCCGCCTCAGTGATGGCCCTCTGAGGCGCAGGTGGGGAGCATGGACGGGGTGGCAGGGTAGGATTTCACGATCCGGAACACGTCGCGGTCCGACGCATCGACGGTGAAACGGCTTTCCACCACATACATTGCCTGCACCGCCTGGTGGTCGCAGGAGCGATAATGCTCGGGCCCCTTGTAGATGTCGTAGGTCATCGCTTCCATCGCGGCGATGACCTTCTTGGTCTCGGTGCTGCCAGCGTGAGTGATGCCCTGGAGGATGGCCATCGGCCCGGCGAAGCCGAGCGCGGCGTAGTCGGTCGGCACCCGCCCCTCGTTCATTTCGCGGAAGCGGTGGTTGAAGCGGTTGGCGCTGGCGATGTGATCCTCGAGCCGCCAGTAGTAGCCGGTGGCGCCGATCACGCCTTCATAGGCGTCCGACCCGGCGGCCAGGCGCGCGGTCATGGAGATGACCGGGACCGCGAGCTTGGCGGTCTTTTTGAAGCCGGCCCAGGTCGCTTGCTGGACCGAGAACTGCTGGTCCGGCCCGTAGTTGCAGAAGAACACCAAAGTCGGCTTGGCGGCCGCTATGCGCTTCAGATAGGGGGTGAAGTCGGAGGTGCCGATGGGGTGGTATTCCTCCGCGACCGGCTTGATGCCGTATTGCGCGCCGGCGTCTTTCAGCCCGCGCACGAGTTCCTGCCCGACCGAGTAGTTGACCGCCAGGAAGGCGACCCGGTAGCCGTATTGCGGGTAAGTGTAATCGCCCAGCACGCGACTGGACATATGCGGGGTGGGGCCTTCGTGGAAGGTGGTGGGCGCGAACGCGGGGACCGCGGTGAGGAGGTCGGACTGGCTGATGCCGTTGAAGATCACGTCATGGGCGCGGGCCACCCGGTTGATCGCCAGCATCACCCCGGGCGAAAGCCCGCCCGACATGAAACCGACCCCGTCTTTCAGCAATTCGGCGGTGCCGGCGGCGGCGACGCGGGCGTTGAGGCGGAAGTCGCGCACCAGCAACTCGGCCTTCTGGCCGTGCAGCCCGCCGGCG
>DAHWNE010000252.1 GCA_027340195.1 Acetobacteraceae bacterium
CAGACGGCCCGATAGCACCGCTGCCGCGATCCCTGCCCCGGTCACCGGGTTCGCAAGCCCCAGCGCATCACCGGCGAGCAGCATCGGGATCGAACCGCACCACGCCGCCACCGGGTGGCGTCCGCCGACCGGGATCGCGCCCCCGGTCAGCCCCCACGCGGCCCGCCCCACTGTCCCTTGCGCCGCCAAGCGCGCATGTAACCCGGCGAGCAACGGTTTCAGTCGTGCCCTGTCCCGCGCCGCCAGACCGAGGCCCAGGTTTGCCATGCCGGCTTTCGGGAACAGCCACCCATAGCCCCCGGGATAGCTGGCGGAGAGGAAAATATCGGTGCTATCCAGTTTGGATCGAAGATCGACCATCAACTGGCGGGTCTCGACGAGCGCTGTGTTGACGCGCCCCGTGGCTGCCCCCACCGCCGATCGTGGTCCGTCGGCCCCAATCACCACACGCGCCCTAAACATCTCGCCGGTTGTGCTGACCAGCGTCCCATCCGTCCCAATGGCGCCGATCCGCCGTCTGCTCAACAACCGGGCGCCTGCCCTTGCCGCGTCGTCAGCAAGACGGCGGTCGACGGCGGCGCGATCGATCATGCAACCTGGAAAACCTGCGGTGACGTCGGGTGGCGCGGATTCCACAAACGTACGCATCTGCCGAATCGGCTGCACGGTCACCTCGGCAAGCCAGGGCAGATCAGCCTCCAATGCGGCGGGAACGAACTCGGCGCATTGCACCGGACAGCCTGGCATGGCTCTGGCATCGATAGCCACCACCCGCGCCCCAGCCGCCGCCGCGGCGCCGGCAGCCGCAGCACCCGCCGGCCCCAAACCCACCACCAGGATATCGGCCTTCACGCCGCGCGCCCGCACGCGCCTAACCCTTCCAGCGCCACCGCGCAGCACGCGTGGGCCTGGGTCACCGGCCGACCGATCGCGCGCGCCAGCGCCACCACGCCCTCGGCCGGATAGGCGATGCCATCGAAGCCTGCCATCACCGCGTAGGCGTCGGTTGCCAGCTTGTGAGCCCCGCCCGGCCGGGCACAGCCCAACTGCACCGGGATGTCCGGCAGAAGTTGGCGGGCGCCGAGAAAGATCAGCGCGGCATCCTCGGGGGCGACGGTGCGGAAGGGCCGCGCGGCCGAGGCGTATTGCGGCATCACCACCACCAGCACCAGCGCAGCCACCGGGTAAGCGGCCAGCATCGCCAAGGCCGCCTCCTCCCCCAACAGACGGCCATAGTGAAGCCCGATCACCACATGCGGCACCACGGTCATGTTGGTCTCGCACAGCGCGGCAAGAGTTGCCTCGAAATCCTCCACCGGGCGGTCGAGATGATAGACGTCGCGGATCGTCTCCTGCGCACCGATGACGTCCATCATCGCCACATCCACCCCGGCGGCCTCCATTCGCCTGGCCTGTGCCGCATCGGCCAGGGCAGTGTGGATGGCGATGCGCAGAAACGGGAAGTCCCGCTTGAGCCGCTCGAGAGCGGGAAAATAGCGCCCATAGGGCACCTCGTTGCGCCGGTTCGACCCGCCGGACAGCAGAAACCCGCGCATCCCTTGCGTCGCGATCAGTCGCCGGGCGGTGACCTCGAACAGGTCCGGATTGGTTACCGGGATCATCGGATCGAGGATCTTCGCGTGACAATGGTCGCAATCAAGGGCACAGGCGCCGGCCGTGATCGAAAATGCCGGAAAACTTTGGGCTCCGCAGCCCTGCAATTCCTCGGTGGCGTAAGCGCGAAAGCTTGGAGTAAAGAAGCGGAGCGGCGAAAGCTTGCGCCTGACCGCCTCGGCCTCGAACGCGTCAATCAGGTCGGGATCGAGTGGCGCGTCCTCGAACGCATCCAGCCGGGCGATGGCGCGAGACCAACTCATGGGGCACCCGTGGCAATGAAAGGGCAGGAATGAACGGCGTAGGCGTGATCCAGCACACCGAAGGTGAGTTCCTGGGGTTGCTGGAGGACCATTTCGAAAGCCGGGCGATCGGCTTCACCTATTATCGCCCTTTCGTGCCCGGCGGCCGGCTGCCTCTGGGCCCGAGCGAACATGCCACATTGCTGCTGCTGGGCGGCGGTCCACTCGGCGCCGTGAGCGGCGACCTGCTGCCCACGCTGGCCCCGGAGCTGCGGCTGATTCGAGCCTTTCTGGCCGAGGACCGGGCCGTGATCGGTTTCGGGCTGGGGGCCGTCCTGCTGGCGATCGCCGGCGGCGGGGGGGCTGAGGGCACACCGCTTCGGTTTGACGTCACCGAGGCACGGCGAGTCGCGCCGCAGGCGCTGGGTGGGTTCTTGCCAGAGCGCTATCCGCTTGTCCGTTACGGGCGCGACCGGGCGGTGCTGCCGCCGGCAGCGCAGGTGCTGGCTACGGCGGCGGACGGGACCCCCGCGCTGTTTCAACTCGGCGGAAAGGGTTTGGGCTTCGCCGGCCACCCGGGCATCAAGCGCGGCATGATCGAGGATGTGGCCATGACCACCGACTCGACTCCCGCTGACCTCGCCCAAGGCCTCGAAGCGCTGGGCATGGCACAGCGGGCGGTGGCGGACGCGCTGGGGCCCATCGCCACCGGATTGGCGGCGGTCTGCGGGCTGATGGAGGGCCGGTAGCGGATGCCGGCGCATTGGTTTCCTTCCCTCCCGATCCGGTGGCATAAGCGCCCGGCGGCATGACCCGAGGTCACATGATGAATTCTGCATATATCTCGCGCCCACGCAAGAGGGAATCGTCCCCCCCTCCGGCGCCCCTCGACCTCGATCCTCGGGCCGTGGCGCGACAGGTGGGCAAGGCCACCCGGCTGCTCAAGAGTCTCGCCAATCAGCATCGGCTGATGATCCTTTGCCACCTGGTTGAGGGCGAGCAGACGGTCGGGGCGCTGGAGGTGGCGCTTGGCATCCAGCAGGCCCATTTGTCGCAGCAATTGGCGCAGTTGCGGGCTGCCGGCCTGGTGCGGGCGCGGCGAGAGTCCCGCAACGTCTACTATAGTCTCGGCAGCGCCGAAGCAGCGGCGGTGCTATCCCTGCTCTACCGATTGTACTGTCCGGCAGTACCCCCCTCGCTCGATGTTGCACTGCACAACGAAAAAGATGCATGAAACTGAATATATGACTGGCACGCTCGGGGAAACGAGGCTATAAAGGCCCCGGGCCGGCACAATGGCGCCGGCCGGGGGGATCGTGTGGCACGCAAGCTTGTCATTCTTATGGTCAACACCGACCCGCGCAACGGTGAGGAACTGGGAGCGCCGTTCTTCCAGGCCTCCGTCGCCGCGGCGATGGACTACGAGGTGGAGGTGATCTGCACCGCCACCGCCGGCCGGCTGATGAAGCGCGGCGTTGCCGAGAACTTGGTGGTCAAGGCCGGTTCACCGAAATCCGTCTATGACTTCATCAAGGAGGCCCACGAGGCCGGGGTGGTATTCCGCTGTTGCTCACCGAATCTTGATCTGTTCGACATGTCCGAAGCCGACCTGATTCCCGAATGTGCGGGAATCGTAGGTGGTGCCTATGTGATCGAGCAGGTGATGGAGGACGATGACACAAGAGTACTGACCTACTGACATGGGCACGCTCGCCACCATCGATCCGCTGTCGCCCGCGCCGGAGGTTCCGGCCGCAACGCTGGAGGCGGTATTTGCCGATATAAAGGCGCATCCGCTGTTCGACCACGAGCTCTATGGCTGCCTGAATTGCGGCATCTGCACCGCCACCTGTCCCGCGGCGCATTATTATGATTTTTCACCCCGCGAGCTGGTCCAGTTGCTATGGACCGAAAATCTCGAAGGCATCCATGACGCGATGCAGGAGAAAATCTGGGCGTGCGCCCAGTGCTATACCTGCGCCGCGCGATGCCCGTTCCACAATTCGCCGGGCGGGCTGGTGATGATCATGCGCGAAGTGGCAATCAAGCACGCGATGCCCTCGGCGCGCGAGGTACTGAAGCCATTTTCGCGGGTGCTGATGAAGCTGATTGCAACCGGCAATCAGCTGGCGCCCAACATGATCACCAAGGAGGCGTTTGCCGACTGGGGACCCAACGTGGTCAAGGTCTC
>DAHWNE010000267.1 GCA_027340195.1 Acetobacteraceae bacterium
TCAGTCGAACACTTCGGGATTCACCGCGTGGGCGCGGATCGGGTGGCCATCCAGCACCGAGAGGATGTTCTCCGCCGTCACCCGCGCCATCCCGGCCATCGATTCCACCGTCACCCCGGCCATGTGCGGCGACAGCACCACCTGCGGCAGCGCGAACAGCGGGTGATCTCGCCGCGCCGGCTCCTCGGCCAGCACGTCGAGCCCGGCACCCGACAGATGCCCCGCGGTCAGCGCCGCGTGCAACGCCGCCTCGTCGATGATGCCGCCGCGGGCGGTGTTGACGATCGCCGCGCCGCGCTTCATCAGCCCCAGCCGCGCGGCGTTGAACATCCCCACCGTCTCCGCGTTCTTCGGGCAATGGATGGAGACGAAATCGGCGCGCGGCAGCGCGGTCTCGAGATCGGCCACCGGCTCGTAGCCGGCCTCGCGGATAACGTCCGGCGAGACATAGGGATCGAAGATCAGCACATCCATCTCCATCGCCGCGGCGCGGCGGGCGGAGCGGGTGCCGATGCGGCCGAAGCCCACGATCAGCACCGTCTTGCCGGCGATCTCCCCGGGCAGCCCGGCATGGCGCTCCACCCAGCGCCCCTGGCGCACCAGCGCATCCATCGCCGGCCCGCGCTTGGCCAGCGTCATCATCAGGTAGAGCGCGTGCTCGGCCACCGAGGTGGAGTTGGAGGTCCCCGCCGTCATCAGCGGCACCTTGCGCGCCGTCAGCGCCGGCACCTCGACCGCGTCGAAGCCGACCCCGATGCGCGCCACCACCGCGATCGCCGGGGCGGCCTCGAGCTCGCGGGCGCGGAACGGGGTGGCGGAGAGCGCGATGGCGGAGACATCGGCGAGCAGCGGCAGCAGGCTCGCCTGGTCGATGTCGGCCGGGTACACTTCGAGGGCGATATCCTCGCGCGCGGCGAGCAGATCGACCCCCGCGCGGTCCATCACATGGGGCACCATCACGCGCTTGCGGTTCGTGGCCATCGGGCGGCGGTCCTTACAGTTTGCGTCGCAGCGCGGCCACATAGCCGCGGTTCCAGGTCGGCGCCAGCATCACCTCGTTCATCACCAGATGCGGCGGCAGGCAGGCGATGTAGCGGATCAGGTCGGCGCAATCCTCGGGCTGCACCATCCGCGCGCGGTCCTCGGCGCTGACCGGCACCGGGCGCCGGTCCAGGATCGGCGTCGCCACCTCCCCGGGCAGCAGCACGGTGGAGCGGATGCCGTTCACGCATTCGGCCATGTTGATCGAGTGGCTGGCCGCCACCAGCCCGTGCTTGGCCGCGGTATAGACCGGGCCCGACAGCCCGCCGATGAAGCGGCCGGCCATCGAGGCGGTGTGGATGATGACCCCGTCGTGCCGCGCCCGCATCAGCGGCAGCACCACGGTGACGCAATAGAGCGGCGCCGTCAGGTTGCCGGCGACCACGGTGGCGATACCGTCCATGGTCAGCCGGTCCCAGTGCCGATCGACGATGTTCACCCCGGCGTTGTTGACCAGGATGTCGCAGCGTCCGGCGGTGGCGGCGAGGTAAGCGCCGACCGCCTCCACCTGGCCCGGCTGGGTCAGGTCGGCCGGCTGCACCTGCGCGGTCCCGCCGGCGGCGGCGATGCGGGCGGCCACCGCCTCGAGCGGGGCGCGGCGGCGGCCGGTGAGGACCACCGTGGCGCCCTCGGCGGCCAGGGCCAGCGCCGCGGCTTCGCCGATGCCCGATCCGGCGCCGGTGACCCAGGCCCATTTTCCGTCCAGCTTGCCCATCGCGTCCGTTTCTCCCGTGGCTCGGGCGGCATTGAAGGGCCGCGCGGGCGGGCGGGCAAGCGGGCTCACACCGCGGGCGGGGTTTCGTACTCCGGCACCTGCCATTCCGGCGGCTCGGCGGCGGCGCGCTCGTACCACTCCGCCACCAGCGGATGGGCGCGCACCGCGGCGCAATAGGCGCGGCTCGCCGCCGAGAGCTCGGGCTTCCAGGTCAGGAACCGGGCCACCACCGGGGCGAACATCGCGTCCACCGCACCGAACGCGGCGCCGCACAGGAACGGGCCGGAGCTGCCGAAGCGGGTTTGCAGGTCGGCCCAGCGTGCCTCGATGCGGGCGATGTCCGCCAGTGCCTCCGGCGTGCGGCCGAGGCCGGCGAAATCGGCGCCAAGGTTCATCCACATCGACCGGCGCAGCCCCTGGAACCCGCCATGCATCTCGGCGGCCGAGGACCAGGCGGCGGCGCGCGCCACCCGATCGACCGGCCAGAGCCCGGGCGCCTGATCGGCGCACCAGGCGACGATGGCGAGCGATTCCCAGATCCGCGCGCCGTGATGTTCCAGATAGGGAACGGTCCCGTTGGGGGAGACGGCGAGGATGCCGGGCGTCGGGCCCGGGCGGACCAGCGGGATCAGCACCTCCTCCACGTCCAGCCGGACCATCCGCACCGCTAGCCAGGCCCGCATCGACCACGACGAATAGCGGCGGTTGGTGATGTAGAGGCGGCCCTCGGGCATCGGTGCGTTTCCCTTTGCTGCGGCACCTCTGTAACATCGGACCCGGCCGGGGTGGAACCGGCGCGGGAGGCGGCACGATGATCCACATGTATGGCTTCTGGCGTTCGGCGGCGGCGTTCCGGGTGCGCATCGCGCTCAACCTGAAGCGGTTGGCGTTCACCGAGACCATGATCGACCTCGACGCCGGGATGCAGAACCGGCCCGAGTATCGCGCCGTCAATCCGCAGGAGGTGGTGCCGTCGGTGATCTTCGACGACGCCCCGCCGATGTACGAATCCCTCGCCATCATCGAGTATCTGGACGAGATCTACCGCGACCCGCCGCTGCTGCCGGGGGATGCGCGCGGGCGGGCGCGGGTGCGCGGGCTGGCGCTGATCTATGCCGCCGATCACCACCCGCTGATCGTGCCGCGGGTGCGCCGCTACCTCGCCGAGACGCTGGGCGCCGACGAGGCCGCGCGCACCGCCTGGATCCGCCACTGGTTCGCCGAGGGCTTGCGCATCGGCGAGGCGCGGCTGGCCGCGGAGGCCGAGACCGGGCGATTCTGCCATGGCGACGCGCCGGGCCTGGCCGATCTCTGCCTGATGAGCCAGGCGATGGGCGCGCGCGGGTTCGGCATCGACCTCGCGGGGTATCCCACCACCGCGCGCATCGTCGCCGCCTGCCTCGAGATCGACGCCTTCGCCCGGGCGCTGCCGCTGCGCCAGCCGGGGGCGCCGGCGGCGCACTGACCGGCCGGCCGATGAGCGCGACCCGTATCGGCATCGATCTCGGCGGCACCAAGATCGAGATCGCCGCCCTGGCCCCGGACGGCACCGAACGGCTGCGCCGGCGCGTGCCCACCCCCGCCGGCTACGCGGCCACGCTGGAGGCGATCGCGGGCCTGGTGAGCGCCGCGGAGGAGGCGCTCGGCGTCACCTGCACGGTCGGCATCGGCATCCCCGGCACCATCAGCCCGGCGACGGGGCTGGTGAAGAACGCCAACTCGATCGCGCTGAACGGGCACCGCTTCGATGCCGATATCGCGGCGCGGCTGGGTCGGCCGGTGCGGGTGGAGAACGACGCCAACTGCTTCGCGCTGTCCGAGGCCACCGACGGTGCCGGGGCCGGCCATGCGATGGTCTTCGGGGTGATCCTGGGCACCGGCGTCGGCGGCGGCATCGTGCTGAACGGGGCGCTGCATCGCGGGCCGAATCGGATCGCGGCCGAATGGGGGCATAATCCGTTGCCCTGGCCGCGGCTGGACGAGGTTCCCGGCCCGCGCTGCTGGTGCGGGCAATGGGGCTGCCTGGAACGCTTCGTCTGCGGACCGGCGCTGGCCGAGGCGGCGGACGGCCCGGGCGCGCATGACGCGAGCAGCCTGCCCGCCCGCGCCGCCGCCGGCG
>DAHWNE010000399.1 GCA_027340195.1 Acetobacteraceae bacterium
CGCGCCGCCCCCGGTGGCGGCCCCGCCGCCGGCCCGGCAGGCCGCGCCGCGGCTGGTCACCGTGCCGCCCTCGCGCGCCTATGGCGGGCGCATCGTCACCTGCTGCTGGCCGCTGGGCGAACCTGGCACGCGGGAGTTCCGCTTCTGCGACGACCCGGCGTTGCAGGGCAAACCCTACTGCGAGGTTCATGCCGGGCTCGCCTATGTGAAGGTGCGCGACCGGCGCGAGGATGCCGCTTGATTGCCGAGGATCGACCTTCATCGAAGGTCGACACGTCGGGTTTGGGATAGGTATCCGACCTGCGCCGCGAAGCGTGTTCGCGTTGCGGCTCACGCCTCTCCGCGATCGGAGACCAGTCGGTCCAGCGCCGCTTGCAGGATGACGGCGGCGGCCAGCCGGTCGATCACCGCCCGGCGCTTGGCCGCGCTCAGCGCGGTGTGCTCGGTCAGGAAATCGGCGGCGGTGACGCTGCTCATGCGCTCGTCCTGCATCGCGCCCGGAAGCGCGGTCGCCTCGGTCAGCGCCAGCGCCCAGTCCCGCGCCGCCTGCGCGGCCGGGCCGAAGGTGCCATCCGGTTGCAGCGGCAGGCCGATCACCAGCCCGCCCACCCCCTGCGCCCGGGCGATGGCGCCGATGGCGCCGGCGGCGGCGGCGAGCTTCCCGCGTGTCAGGGTGCTGTGCGGCGTGGCCAGGCGGCATTCCGCATCCGACAGCGCCAGCCCGATCCGCTTGCGCCCCGGATCGATCCCCAGCAGCCGCTGCCCGGGGGCAAGCCGCGCCGCCAGCTCGGTCAGGTTGAACAGCGCCATGCGCGCCGTTATGGTCCGCCGCGGTTCCCCGGAAAAGGTCGCCTTCGCATGTCGCTCGATCCCGCGACGGTTCGTCGCATCGCCGCCCTCGCGCGCCTCCATGTCGATGAGGCCGAGGTTCCGCGCCTGCAAGAGGAATTGAACGGGATCCTGGGCTGGATCGAGCAGCTCAACGAGGTGGACGTGACCGGGATCGAGCCGCTGGCCGGCGCGGCGGCGAACGCGCTGCCGATGCGCGCGGACGTGGTGACCGACGGCGGCTACCCCGAGGCGGTGCTGGCCAACGCGCCCGAACGGATCGGCGCCTTTTTCGCCGTGCCGAACGTGGTGGAATGAGCCTGACGGACCTCACCATCGCCGCCGCCGCCGATGGGCTGCGCCGGGGGGATTTCACCGCCCGCGCGCTGACCGAGGCGCATCTGGCCGTGATCGCGGCCGAGAACCCGCGCCTCAACGCCTTCATCACCGTCACCGAGGCCGCCGCGCTGGCGCGCGCCGACGCGGCCGATCGCGCGCTCGCCGCCGGCACCGCCCGCCCGCTTGCCGGCATCCCGCTCGCCATCAAGGATTTGTTCTGCACCGAGGGCGTGCGCACCACCGCCGGCAGCCGCATCCTGGGCAATTTCATCCCGCCCTATGAAAGCACCGTCACCCGTCGGCTGCTGGATGACGGCGCGGTGTTCCTGGGCAAGGCCAATCTGGACGAGTTCGCCATGGGCTCCTCCAACATGACCTCCGCCTTCGGGCCGGTGGCGAACCCGCACCGCCGGCGCCAGGACCCCGACGCGGTGCTGGTGCCGGGCGGTTCCTCCGGCGGGTCGGCGGCGGCGGTGGCGGCGGGGCTGGCGATGGGCGCCACCGGCACTGACACCGGCGGGTCGATCCGCCAGCCGGCCGCGTTCTGCGGCATCGTCGGCATCAAGCCGAGCTACGGGCGCTGCTCGCGCTGGGGGGTGGTGGCGTTCGCCTCCTCGCTGGACCATCCGGGGCCGGTCGCGCGCACGGTGGAGGATTGCGCGATCCTGCTGGGGTCGATGGCGGGGCATGATCCGCGCGATTCCACCTCCGCCGATGTGCCGGTACCCGACTATCGCGCCGCCTGCCGGCGCGGGGTGAAGGGGTTGCGTATCGGCGTGCCGCGCGAATACCGCGCGGAGGGCATGGCGGGCGAGATCGAGGCGCTGTGGGCGCGCGGCGTCGCCCGGCTGCGGGAGGCGGGGGCGGAGGTGGTGGACGTGTCGCTGCCGCACACGAAATACGGGCTGGCGACCTATTACATCATCGCCCCGGCCGAGGCGTCGTCGAACCTCGCGCGCTATGACGGGGTGCGGTTCGGCTTCCGCGCCGCCGGCCGGGGGGATCTGCGGGAGCTCTACGAGCATTCGCGGGCGGAGGGGTTCGGGGCCGAGGTGCGTCGGCGCATCCTGATCGGCACCTATGTGCTCTCCGCCGGCTATTACGATGCGTATTACCTGCGCGCGCAGAAGGTGCGGGCGCTGATCAAGCGGGATTTCGACGAGGTGTTCCGCGGCGTCGATGCGCTGCTGACCCCCACCGCGCCCTCGGCCGCCTTCGCGCAGGGGGAGAAGATGGACGACCCGGTGACGATGTATCTCAACGACGTGTTCACCGTGCCGGCGGATCTGGCCGGGGTGCCGGCGATGAGTGTGCCGGCGGGACGGGATGCGGACGGGCTGCCGCTGGGCTTGCAGGTGATCGGGCGGAGCTTCGACGAGGCGACGGTGTTCGCGGTGGGGGCGGCGCTGGAGGGGATGGGGTAAGGGCGCCGCTTTACCTCGCTCCCGCCTCCCGCCACACTGAAGGCAACGACCAGGGAGGACCCGCGCCATGCCCATCATCACCCTGTCCAACCCGCCCGGCGTGCGCCCCCCGGCCACCCGCTATTCCCACGCCGCGCTGGTCAGCGGGCCGCACCGGCGGCTGGTCATCTCCGGCCAGGTCGGCCAGGCGCCCGATGGCAGCGTGCCCGCCGACGGCGCCGCCCAGATCGCCCAGGCCTACGCCAATCTGCAAGCCGTGCTGGCCGGCCACGGCATGGGCATCGCCGACGTGGTCAAGACCACGGCCTTCCTCACCGATCGTGCCCTGATCCCCGCCTATCGCGCCGCCCGCGACGCGCTGTTCGCCACCCACGCGCCCGCCTCCACCCTGCTGGTCGTGGCCGGCCTCGCCGACCCGCGCTGGTTGGTGGAGATCGAGGCCGAAGCAGCGCAGTGAACGCCCTGATCGCCCGCGCGCGGCGCGACACGCTGGGCGACATGCTGCGCCGGGCGGCCCGCGTGCATCGGGACCGCGAGGCGCTGGTGTTCGGCCCGCGCAGCTGGAGCTTTACCGCCCTCGATGCCGGCGCCGACCGGATGGCCACGTATCTGCTGGGGCTCGGGCTGGCGCCCGGGGACCGGGTGGCTGCCTTCGGGCGCAACTCGGACGCCTATCTGCTGCTCTGGCTGGGCTGCGCCCGCGCCGGCCTGATCCATGTGCCCATCAACTACGCGCTCACCGGCGGCGAGCTTGCCTATATCGTGGAACAATCCGGCGCGCGCGCGGTGTTTGCCGCCGCCGCGCTGGCCCCGGCGCTGGGCGCGCTGCCGGCGGGGACCATCCTGCGTCCGCTCGATCCCGACGATCCGGCCGGCCCGGTGGCGATCGCGCTGGATGACACCATCCCGCCGCCGCCCGATCCGCCGATCGACGAGGACAGCCTGGCGCAGATCGTCTATACCTCGGGCACCACCGCGGCCCCCAAGGGGGCGATGATGACGCATCGCGCCATCCTCGCCGAATACGCCGCGGTGATGCATCATTTCGACATGTCCGCGGATGACCGCGCGCTGGCCGCGCTGCCGTTGTATCACACCGCGCAGATGCACGCGATCACCATGCCGCAGCTGATGGCCGGCGCCCGCACCGTGCTGATCGAGGCGCCGGAGCCGGCGACCGTGCTGCGGCTGATGGAAGCGGAACGGATCAACAGCTTCTTCGCCCCGCCGACGGTCTGGATCAGCCTGCTGCGCCACCCTGATTTCGATCGCCGCGATCTCGGCGCGCTGCGCCGCATCGTCTATGGCGCATCCATCATGCCGGGACCGGTACTGGCCGAGCTCGCCGCGAGGCTGCCGCTTGCCGGGCTCTACAACGCCTATGGTCAGACCGAGATCGCCCCTTTCGCCACCCTGCTGCGCCCGGAGGAGCACGCCGCCAGGCCCGCCTCCTGCGGGCGGCCGAGCTACGCGGTGGAAACCAGGGTGGTCGATCCCGATATGATCGATGTCGCCCCCGGCGTGCACGGCGAAATCGTCCATCGCTCGCCCTATCTGCTGAGCGGCTACTGGAACAAGCCGGAGGAGACCGAGGAGGCGTTCCGCGGCGGCTGGTTCCATTCCGGCGATGTCGGGTATTTCGACGAGGCCGGTTATCTCTACATTGTCGATCGCATCCGCGACGTCATCAACACCGGCGGCGTGCTGGTCGCCTCGCGCGAGGTGGAGGAGGCGCTGTTCGCGCATCCCGCCGTCTCCGAAGTGGCGGTGGTGGGGCTGCCGGATCCGAAATGGATCGAGGCGGTCACTGCCTTCGTCGTGCTGCGCGCGGGCGAGAGCGCCGATGCTGCGGCGCTGATCGCCCACGCGCGCGGCCATCTCGCCCCGTACAAGCTGCCGAAACAGGTGGTATTCGTGCCGGAACTGCCCCGCAACACCGCCGGCAAGCTGCTCAAGCGCGAACTGCGGCGCATCCATTCCCCACAGGAGAATCCGGAATGAAGCTCTACAACTCCATCGGCCCCAACCCGCGGGTGGTGCGGATGTTCATGGCCGAGCGCGGCATCACCCTGCCGCTCGAGGAGGTGGACCTGCGCGGGGGTGAGAACCGGCGCGAACCCTACCTCGCCAAGAACCCCTTCGGGCAGATGCCGATGCTGGAACTCGACGACGGCACCCGCATCACCGAGATCATCCCGATCTGCGAATATCTCGACGAGGTGACGCCCGGGGCGTCGCTGATCGGGGCGGATGCGCGCCAGCGGGCGGAGACGCGGATGTGGATGCGGCGGATCGACCTCAACATCCTCGAACCGCTGGCGAACGGGTTCCGCTATGCCGAGGGGCTGAAACTGTTCCAGAACCGCATCCGGGTGCTGCCCGAGGCCGCCGCGGGGCTGAAACTGGTGGCGCAGGACGGGTTGAGCCGGCTGGAGCGGCTGCTGGACGGGCGTTTCATCTGCGGCGACCGCTTCACCCTGGCCGATATCCTGCTGTTCGTGTTCCTCGATTTCGGCGCCGGCGTGGGCCAGCCGCTGAACCCCGAGAACACCCGCATCGCCGCCTGGTTCGCGGCGATGCAGGCGCGGCCGTCCGCGAAGGCATAGCCGGCGGGGCGGGGGCGCGCCGCGAAGCCGGCCGCCCCTACCCGCCGACCAACCGTCCGCGCAACCGCGCCATCCGTCCGGCATCCAACCCCAGCCGCTCGGCGGCATAGGCCGCGAACCCGCCCAGCCGGCCGATCTCCCCGAACGCCGCTTCCAGCAACCCCGGCTGCACCGTCAGCAGGATCTCCGCCGCGTCCGCCGGCAGATCGTCCGCCGCCACGGTATCGCCCCGCCAGAGCCGGTTTGTGGCCAGGTAGTCCTCCATCACCGCCTCCCACCCCACCCCCAGCGCGGTCAGGATCAGGGCGGCGCCGAAGCCGGTGCGGTCCTTTCCGGCCGAGCAATGGAACAGCAGCGGCCCGGCGCCGGGCGCATCGAGCAACTCGAACAGCACCCGGTAGCGATCCGCCCAATCGGCGGCGTAGGCGACATAGGCCTCGCGCATCAGCGCCCGCGCATCCGCCCCGGTCGCCGCCCTGGTGGCCAGGATGTCGCGCAGCGAGGCGCCGACGCTCGGCTCGATCGGCAGCGGATGGTAGGCGACACCGGGCAGTAGGTTGGCGGGAAACGGCGCCGCGGCGGCCTCGGCCTCGCCGCGCAGGTCGCAGACCACGGCAACGCCCAGCCGGCGCACGACGGCGGCATCCGCATCCGTCAGCCCGGCCAGGGCGGCGGCGCGGAAGACGAGTCCCGGGCGCACCGCGCCCCCGGCGGCCGGCCAGCCGCCGAGGTCGCGGAAGTTGGAGACCCCGGCGAGCGGGATCGCGACCGGTAGGCTCACGCCCGGCGCATCCCGTCCACCGCCTCCGCCAGCCGTTGCGGGTCCACCTTGATCTCCACCCCGGCCCGTTCGGTCTGCAACTTCATCGCCACCCGGGAATCCCGGCCGGCCCAGCCGCGGTTCATCGCCTCCTGCATCTCCGCCTGGACCAGGTTGGACAGCCGCATCGGCACCCCGAGCTCGCGGCCCAGCTGGCAGGCCAGCGAGACGTCCTTGAACGCCAGCCGTAGCGCGAAGGCTGGGGGTTCGTAGGTGTCGGGCAGGAACTGATCCGGCATGGCATCGAAGGCGCCGCGCCGGCCGATCGCGCCCTGCCGCACCGCCTCCCAGATCGCCAGCGGCTCGATCCCCGCCTTCACGCCCATGCTGAAGACTTCGGCGAGCCCGGTGGTCATGATGTAGCCGAACAGGTTGTGGACCAGTTTCGCCACCGAGCCGGCGCCGATCGGTCCGACATAGCGGGCCTGGTCGCCGATCGCATCCAGCACCGGCTTGGCCCGGTCGAACGCGGCCTCGGATCCGCCGACCCAGATCGCGAGCTTGCCGCTGGCCGCCCCGCGCGGCCCGCCGGAGACCGGCGCGTCCAGCACATCGACCCCGCGCGCGGCGAATTCTCCATGCAGCCGGCGCATCAGGGTGGGCGAGTTGGTGGAGAGGTCGAACCAGGCCGATCCCGCGCGCATCCCCTGCGCGAGGCCGGCCGCCACGGCCTCCACCTCCGGCGGGCCGGGAAGCGAGGTCAGCACCACCTCGGCCCCATCCGCCGCCGCCGCCGGGCTGTCGGCCCAGGTCGCGCCGGCGGCGAGCAGCCGCGCGGCGCTCTCGCGGCGGAGGTCATGGACCGCCAGCGCATGGCCGCCCTTCAAGGCATTGGCGGCCATCGAGGCACCCATGGTGCCCAGGCCGATGAACCCGACCTTCATGGCGGCTCAGCCCTCCGCCTCGAACACCTCGCGGGCGACGTTGGCCGCGGTCATGGCGCAGGGCCAGCCGCCATAGAAGGCGACATGGGTGATGAGCTCGGAGAGTTCCTCCTTGCTGAGCCCGTTGAAGAGGGCGCGGGCCAGATGGCCCTTGAGCTGCTCGGGCCGATAGGTGGCGACCAGGACGGCGCAGGTGATGAGGCTGCGGTCGCGCTTGGACAGTTGCGGGCGTTCCCAGATGTCGCCGAACAGCACCTTCTCGGTGACCTCGATCAGCTTGGGGACGGTCTCGCGCACGCGGTCGCGGCTGGCGGTGCTGGGGGCCTTGGCCATCGGATCCTCCACGGGTTCGGTTGCTTCGACGCGATGCAACACCCGGGCGGGGCGGTTGTCGAGACCGCCGGAACGGGACCCTCTGCTTGGTGCCGGCGTCACGCTGTCCCGCGCGCCCCGGCATGGGGCGGAGCCGAGCCGGTTATCCCCCGGCCAGCGCCCGCTCCGCCACCCGCGCCAACTGCCCGTAATCATCGAAGCGCGGCGCCCGCCCGGGATGCGGCTGCGAGAGATAGGCGCGCGCCGGATCGTCGAACACATCGATCAGCCCGGCGAGCCCGGCCACTGCGGCAGAAATCGCCTCGGTCAGCGGCGTCCCGGCGATGACGCTGGCCTCGCCCGCCGTGGCGCCGCCGGTCAGGCGCCAGTATTCCACCGACGTCACCGGCCCCTGGCGGTCGGGGCCGAAACCGCCGGCCTCCAGCATCGCGGCCTCCAGCGGCAGCTGCGGCGCCAGGCCGGTCGCCAGCTCGGCGGCCTTGGGCACTTGGCCGGTCTTGTAGTCCAGCAGCGCGAAGCCCTGCTCCCAGCGCTCGATCCGATCGGCACGGCCGACCAGGGTGAAGGCGCCGCCCGGCCGGTCCAGCAGCCAGCGGCCCGGGACCTCCGGCCAGACGGCCAGCAGCCGGCCCCCGGCGCGGCGCCCGGCATCGTGCGCGGCCACAAACTCGGCGATGCGCGCGAGACGCGGTCGCCACCAATTGGCCAGCGCCGGGCGGACGCCGGCGGCGGCGAGCTCGCGCTCGAGCGCGCGGTGCAGCCGCTCGGCG
>DAHWNE010000293.1 GCA_027340195.1 Acetobacteraceae bacterium
GGGAAAAGCCCCCAACACAAACGGCGAAGAACCCAAATTGACCTTCAATGAAGGTCGACACTAGGGTGCGCATACTGACAATCTCACTGAGGCGACCATAATGCTCGCGGTGAGGCCCGCCGCCCGGGCGGTCGTCATATCGGGGGAGCCACATGAGTGACGAGATCACCTTCTACACCAACCCGATGTCGCGCGGGCGGATCGTCCGCTGGATGCTGGAGGAGCTCGGCCAGCCCTACCGCACCGAGGTCCTGGATTACGGCACGATGATGAAGGCCCCGGCCTATCTGGCGATCAACCCGATGGGCAAGGTGCCGGCGCTGCGCCACGGCAAGACCGTGGTGACCGAATGCGCCGCCATTTGCGCCTATCTGGCCGATGCGTTCCCCGAGGTCGGGCTGGCGCCGCCGCCCGCCGATCCGCTGCGCGGCCCCTATTACCGCTGGCTGTTCTTCGCCGCCGGCCCGGTGGAGGCGGCGGTGAGCAACAAGGCGCTGGGCTGGGAAGCCCCGCCGGGGCGCGAGCGGATGCTGGGCTACGGCACCTATGCCGACGTGATGGACACGCTGGAGCGCGCGGTGAGCGGCGGCCCCTATCTGGTGGGCGGGCGGTTCAGCGCCGCGGATGTCTATCTGGGCTCGCAGATCGGGTTCGGCTTGCAGTTCGGCACCATCGAGAAGCGGCCGGCGTTCGAGCGCTACTGGGCCGGGCTGGCCACCCGCCCGGCGGCGGTCAGGGCGCGCGCGATGGATGACGCGCTGATGCCGGGCGCGTAGGCGGCCGGCCCCCCTGCCCCGCGCCCGCCGCTTGCGGTCGCCCCCCGCGCTCCGCTAATCAATCGGCAACGACAGACCCAGGGGGGAATAAAGCGATGCGACGCTTCGCCATCTTGCTCGCCGCCGCCGGCGCGGCGCTCGGCCTCACGTTCGCCGCTCCGGCGTGGGCGAAAACCATCCGCATCGGCATCATCACCACCTATTCCGGTCCGCTCGCCCCGCCGGGCATCTCGATGGACCGCGGCCTCACGCTCTATGCGAAGCTGCACGCCAAGGACCTGCCGAAGGGGGTGAAGGTCCGCATCATCCGCCGCGACGATACCGGCATCGCGCCGGCCACCGCCAAGCGCCTGGCGCAGGAGCTGGTCACCCGCGATCACGTCCAGTTCCTCGCCGGCTCGGTCTATTCCCCCGATGCGCTGGCGATCGCTCCGCTCGCCACCGAGGCCAAGGTGCCGTTCGTCGTGATGAACGCCGCCGCCGCCGATCTGGTCCGCAAATCCCCCTACGTGGTGCGCGACAGTTTCACCCTCTGGCAGGTGGCGATGCCGATGGGCGAATGGGCGGCGAAGCACGGCATGGGCGACGCCTATACCGCGGTCTCCGACTACGCGCCGGGCTGGGACGCCGAGGGCGGATTCATCGCCGGCATCAAGGCCGCCGGCGGCAAGATCGTGGGATCGGTGCGGTTCCCGCTCAACAACCCGGATTTCGCGCCGGTCCTGCAACGCATCAAGGACCTGCATCCGCACACCTTGTTCATCTTCGTCCCCGGCGGGCCGCAATCGACGCAGATGATGAAGACCTTCAACGCGCTCGGCCTCGCCAAGGCCGGCATCCACCTGGTCACCACGCAGGACCTGGTGATCGACAGCGAATTGCCGAAGATGGGCAACATCCCGCTTGGGGTGGTGAGTTCGGGCACCTATCAGGAAGCCTCCAAGCGCCCGGCCAACCGCGCCTTCGTCGCCGCGTTCCAGAAGGCCTATCCGGGGTCGATCCCCGATTTCCCGGCGATGCAGGGCTGGGACGGCATGGCCATGATCTTCCGCGTCATCCGCCAGACCGGCGGCACCTTCGCCCCGGCGCAGGCGATGGCGATCCTGTCCCACTACAGCACCACGAACAGCCCGCGCGGGCCGTTCCATATCGACCCCGCCACCCGCGACGTGGTGGAGAACGTCTATATCCGCCGGGTCGAGAAGCTGAAGAACGGCCAGCTCGCCAATGTCCGCTTCGATACCTTCCCGATGGTATCGGACCCGTGGGCGAAGATGCATCCGCAGAAATAGCCGGACCCCGGGCCGATGCACCAAGCCCTCTCGGCCGCCATCAGCATCGGCTTCTTCGGCCTCGCCTATGCGATGGTGCTGTATCTGATCTCGGTCGGCCTGTCCGTCACGCTGGGGCTGATGGGGGTGGTCAACCTCGCCCATGGCGCCTTCGCCATGTTCGGCGGCTACGCGGTCACCGAGCTGATGGCGCGCGCCGGGCTGCCGTTCTGGGCGGCGCTGATCGCCGGGGTGGTGCTGGTCGCCGCCGGCGGGGCGGTGCTGGAGCGGGTGCTGTATCGCCGGCTCTATGGCGGGGATGAGCTGGATCAGGTGCTGCTGACCATCGGCCTGGTGTTCATGTCGCTGGCGGCGGCGCGGTTCGGCTTCGGCACGCTCGATCAGGTGTTCCACCCGCCGCCCGCCCTGGCCGGCACGATCACCATCGCCGGGCGCAGCTTCCCCACCTATCGCAGCTTCCTGATCCTCAGCGGGGCGGCGCTGGTGGCGCTGCTGTGGCTGGGGCTGGACCGCACCCGCTTCGGCGCCATGCTGCGCGCGGCGGTGGACAATCCGCGCATGGCCGAAGCGGTGGGCATCGACACCGGGCGGCTGTTCGCGGTCAGCTTCGCCCTCGGCAGCGGGCTGGCCGCGCTCGGCGGCGGGCTGGGGGCGGAGATCCTGCCGATCTCCCCCGCCTATCCGGTGCAGTATCTGGTCGATTTCCTCACCGTGGTCGCGGTCGGCGGCGCCGGGTCCATCCGCGGCCCGTTCCTGGCCGCGCTGCTGCTGGGGATCTCGCAGACCGCGTTCCTCTATTTCTGGCCGGCGTCGGGCTCGTTCTTCATCGACGCGCTGACCCTGGGGCTGCTGATGTGGCGCCCGCGCGGGCTGGTTCCGGCGGCATGATCGCGGCCGATCCGGTCGCCGCGCTGGCCGCCCGCCACCGCTGGCGCTGGCCGGAGGCGCTGCCCTGGCTCGCCGCCGTCGCCGCCTTCTTCCTGTTCCCGGGCTACCTGGCGCTCGGGGCGCAGATCCTCGCCTCGATCCTGTACGGGCTCTCGATCGACCTCGTGCTGGGCTACGGGGGCATCGTCACCCTCGGCCAGGCGGCGTTCTTCGGCACCGGCGCCTATACGGCGGGGCTGCTGGCCGCGCACGGGATGGGCGCGCCGGAGCCCGGGCTGATCGCGGCGGGGCTCGCGGCGGCGGCGCTGGGCGCGCTCTCGGGCCTCGCGGTGCTGCGGCTGAGCGGGCTCGCGCAGCTGATGGCCACGCTGATGGTGGCGGCGATGCTGCAATCGGCCGCCGACAAGGCGAGCGCCATCACCGGCGGCGCCGACGGGTTGCAGAACATGGCGGTGGGGAAGGTGCTGGGGCTGTTCGCCTTCGGTCTCTATGGCCGCACCGCCTATCTCTATGCGCTGGCGGTGCTGTTCCTGTGTTTTCTGGGGATGCGCGCGCTGGTCCACTCGCCGTTCGGCCGCTCGCTGGTCGGGATGCGCGAGAACGCCGCGCGCATGACCGCGCTGGGGGCGCCGGTCTTCGCCCGCCGGCTGATCGCCTACACCATCGCCGCCGGCATGGCCGGGATTTCGGGCGCGCTCTATGCCCAGTCCACCGGCTTCGTGGCGCCCGACAGCCTGGGCTTCGACCGCTCGGGCAATATCCTGGTGATGCTGCTGCTGGGCGGGATCGGGCGGCTCTACGGCGCCTTCATCGGCGTGCCGCTGTTCATGGTGGCGCAGGACCGGCTCTCCGACCTCGACCCGGCCTATTGGTATTTCTGGATCGGGCTCGGGCTGGTGCTGATGGTCCGCTTCGCCCGCGGCGGCATTCTGGGGCTGGCGGCGCGGATCAGGCGGGAATGACCCCGGCGCTGGAAACGATCGGCCTCACCCGCGCATTCGGGGCCGTCACGGTCGCCGACGGCATCGATTTCCGCCTGGCCCCGGGCGCGCGGCACGCGCTGATCGGCCCCAACGGGGCGGGCAAGACCAGCTTCGTCAACCTGGTCACCGGGGCGCTGGCGCCCTCGGCCGGACGGGTGCTGCTGGATGGGGCCGATGTGACGCGGCTTGCCCCGGCGGCGCGGGCGCGGCGCGGCATCGTGCGCAGCTTCCAGATCACCTCGCTGTTCCGCAACCTGACAGTGCTGGAGAACGTCACCCTGGCGGTGACCGAGCGCCACGGCGCCGGCGGCGGCATGATCCGCCCCGCGGGCAAGCGGCGCGCGCTGATCGAGGAGGCCTGGGCGGGGCTGGAGCAACTCGGCCTCGCCGACGAGGCGGCCCGCCCGGTTCGGACCCTGGCCTATGGGCGGCAACGGCTGGTGGAGCTCGCGGTGGCGCTGGCGCTGCGCCCCCGGGTGCTGCTGCTGGACGAACCCGCCGCCGGCGTGCCGGCCGAGGAGGCCGGGCGGATCGTGGCGGCGGTGGAGGGTCTGCCGGCCGAGCTCGCGGTGCTGATCATCGAACACGACCTGGAGCTGGTATTCCGTCTCGCGCGGCGGATCACCGTGCTGGTGGCCGGGCGGGTGCTGATGGAGGGCAGCCCGGCCGAGGTGGCCGAGGATCCGCGCGTGCGCGAGGTCTATCTGGGGGGACGGCGGGCATGACGGCGGGGCTGGAATTGCGCGAGTTGCGCGCCGGCTATGGCGAGACGCTGGTGCTCGACCGGGTGTCGCTGTTCCTGCCGCCGGGCGGGACGCTGGCGCTGCTCGGGCGCAACGGGGTGGGCAAGACCACCTTGCTGTCCAGCATCATGGGGCAGACGACGCGCCATGGCGGGTCGGTCCGGCTCGATGGGCGGGACATCTCGGCGCTGCCGGCGTTCCGGCGCAACCGGCTCGGGCTGGGGCTGGTGGCGCAGGCGCGGGAGATTTTCCGCCCGCTCACGGTGGCCGAGAACCTCGATGTGGCGGCCCGGCCCGGCCCGTGGACGAAGCCGCGCGTCTATGAGTTCTTCCCGCGCCTCGCCGAGCGGCGGGGACATCGCGGCGTGCAGCTTTCGGGCGGGGAGCAGCAGATGCTGGCGATCGGCCGGGCGCTGATGGGCAACCCGCGCTACCTGCTGCTGGATGAGCCGCTGGAGGGCCTGGCGCCGGTGGTGGCCGACGCGGTGCTGGCGGGGATCGACCGGCTGCGCCGCGAGACCGAGCTCGGTCTGCTGCTGGTCGAGCAGCACGCGCGCGTGGCGCTGGAGTTTTCCGAGCAGGCGCTGGTGCTGGATCGCGGCCGGGTGGCGTTCGCCGGGCCGAGCCGCGAGTTGGCGGACCCGGCGGTGCTGGCGCGCGCCATGGGGGTGGCGCGGGGCGGGTGAGAGCGGCCGTTCTGGCGGGGGGGGTACTCTCGGTGGTTCGTGGTGGTTGGGGATCAGGATTTTGATACGGAGCTCCCGGATGATT
>DAHWNE010000294.1 GCA_027340195.1 Acetobacteraceae bacterium
GCCCGCACCCGCCCGCGCGCGCCGGCCGAGGGCGCGGATTCCTCGGCGTCCCTGCTTGCCGGGACGCTCGAGGACGCCGATCTGTTCCTGCGCGCGCTCGCCCAGGACCGTCGCCAGACCATGACGGTGGCCGGCATCCTGGTCACCGGCTCGCGCCAGACCGGCCGGCGCATCCAGGGCCGGCCGATCCTGGGCAGCGTCGATGCCGCGGAGGCGATTCTCGCCCGCCTCGCCGCCGAGGACCGGCTGCCGCGCATCCTGGTGGTGGTCAGCGCCGAGCTGCCCGGCGCCACCCTGGCCGCGCTGGTGGCGGCGGCCGACGCGCATGGGCTGCTGGTCCGCCGCGCCCCGCAGCTCACCGCGCTCGACCCGGCGACCCGGCCGCGGCCGATGGAGCTGCGCCCGGTCGAGATCGACGACCTGCTCAACCGCGCCCAGGTGCCGCTGGACCGCGAGGCGATGGCCCGGCTGGTGCAGGGACGGCGGGTGGTGGTGACCGGCGCCGGCGGCACCATCGGCTCCGAACTGGCCCGCCAGATCGCCGCCCTGGGGCCGGAGCGGCTGGTGCTGCTCGACAACGGCGAATACGCGCTCTGGCAGATCGACCTGGAACTGGCCGAACGTCACCC
The DNA here is from genome assembly GCA_027340195.1 of Acetobacteraceae bacterium. GTDB lineage: Bacteria > Pseudomonadota > Alphaproteobacteria > Acetobacterales > Acetobacteraceae > JAJZVS01. The sequence continues at coordinate 630 of DAHWNE010000294.1, forward strand.
CGGGGTGAAGCGGCTGGCGCTGATCGGCGACGTGCGCGACGAAGCCCGCATCCGCGCCGTCTTCGCCGACACCCGCCCCGAGCTGGTGTTCCACGCCGCCGCGCTCAAGCACGTGCCGATGGTGGAGGCGAATCCGGCCGAGGGGCTGCTCTCCAACGCCGCCGGCACCCGCCACGTCGCCGACGCCGCCCGCGCCGCCGGCGCCCGGGCGATGGTGCTGATCTCCACCGATAAGGCGGTGAACCCGAGCTCGGTGATGGGCGCCTCCAAGCGGCTGGCCGAGATGTATTGCCAGGCGCTGGATATCGAGGCGCGCGGCGAGCGCGGCGGGATGCGCTGCATCACGGTCCGCTTCGGCAATGTGCTCGGCTCCACCGGCTCGGTGGTGCCGCTGTTCGCCCGCCAGCTCGCCCGCGGCGGGCCGCTCACCGTCACCCATCCCGACATGCGCCGCTATTTCATGACCGTGCGCGAGGCGGTCGGGCTGGTGTTGCAGGCGAGCGTGGTGGGGCTCGGCGATTCCCGGCTGCCGGGGGGCGAGCAGGGCGGCATCTTCGTGCTCGACATGGGCGCGCCGGTGAAGATCGCCGACCTCGCCCGGCAGATGATCCGCCTCGCCGGGTTGCGGCCCGACGAGGATATCGAGATCCGCTTCACCGGCCTGCGCCCGGGCGAGAAGCTGAACGAGGAGCTGTTCCACGGCCAGGAGCCGCCGGTGCCCACCGGCTACCCGGGCCTGTTGATGGCCGCCCCGCGCACCGCCGACCCCGCGATCGTCGGCCGGGCGATGGAGGAGATCGCGTCCGCCTGCCGCGGCGGGCACGTCAGGCTGGCGCTGGAACAGCTCGGCCGGCTGATTCCCGAATTCGCCCATAACGCCGACGGCCGCACCCCGCTCGCAGGACAATCATGACGCCGATCCCGTTTCTCGACCTCAAGGCCCAGCAGGCCCGCATCGCCCCCGAACTCCGCCGCCGGCTGGACGCGGTGCTGGCGCATGGACAGTTCATCCTGGGGCCGGAGGTGGCCGAGCTGGAAGCGGCGCTGGCCGCATTCTGCGGCGCCGCGCACTGCGTCGCCGTCTCCTCCGGCACCGATGCCTTGCAGATCGCGCTGATGGCCGAAGGCATCGGCCCGGGCGACGCGGTGTTCCTGCCCGCCTTCACCTACACCGCGACCGCCGAGGTGCCGCTGCTGCTCGGCGCCACGCCGGTGTTCGTCGATGTCGATCCGCGCACGTTCCAGATCGACCCGGCGCATCTGGCCGCGCGCATCGCCGCGGTGGCGGCGGCGGGAAGGCTGCGCCCGCGCGCGGTGATCGGCGTCGATCTGTTCGGCCAGCCGGCCGATTGGCCCGCCCTGCGCGCGATCGCCGCGCGCCACGGCCTGTTCACCCTCGACGATCTGGCCCAAAGCTTCGGCGCGACCCTCGGCGGACGCCCGCTGGGGGCGATGGCGGATGCCACCGCGACCAGCTTCTTTCCCTCGAAACCGCTCGGCGCCTATGGCGACGGCGGCGCGCTGTTCACCGAATCCGCCGATCGGGGGGCGCTGTTCCGCTCGCTCCGCACCCATGGCGAGGGGGCGACGCGCTACGAGGTGCTGCGCACCGGCATGAACGGGCGGCTCGATACGTTGCAGGCCGCGGTGCTGCTGGCCAAGCTGCCGGTGTTCCGCGAGGAGCTGGCGGCGCGGGAGCGCATCGCCGCCTTCTACGACCAGCATCTGCGCAACCTGGTGGAGACCCCGGCGCGGGTGCGAGACAGCACCTCCGCCTGGGCGATCTACGCGGTGCTGCTGCGCGACGCGGCCGAGCGCGCGCATGTGCAGGAGGCGCTGCGGGCGGCCGGGGTGCCGACCGCGATCTACTACCCGCGCCCGCTGCACCGCCAGCCGGCCTACCGCGACGCGCATGACTGCAGCGCGCTGCCGGTCTCCGAGGCGCTGGCGGAGCGGATCCTGGCGCTGCCGATCCACCCCGACCTCACCGAGGCCGATACCGCGCGGGTGTGCGCGGCGATGGCCGCGGCACTCGGCTGACCGCTACCCGCCCCAGCGGTGGATGAAGGCGCTTGTGCGCGCCAGCGCGGCGCGGGCCGCCGGCGAGTCGGGGGTGTCGCGCATGAAGCCGTGCTTTTCGCCCGGGTAGATTTCCACCTCGGCATGCCCGCCCGCCGTGCGCCAGGCGGCGGCCAGCGCCTCGGCCTGTTCGGGTGCGGTCCAGTCATCCGCGCTGCCCTGGAAGATCAGCGCCGGCGGCGTCGCCTGCGCCTCGCCCCGGGCCAGCACATGCGGCGGGCTGCCCTGTTCCATCGCCGCCCGATCGCCCCAGAACCGGTGATGGTTGTCGAGCATGGTGGCGTTGGCGCGCGCCTCTGCCAGGGCGTAGCGGGCCGGCGGGTCCAGCACCCCCCAGGCCGAGACCACGAAGGCCAGGCTTGCATCCACCCCGTCCGGCCCGGGCAGGGCGGCGTAGCGCGGATCATGCGGGCGCAGCGCGGCGAGCAGGATCTGATGCCCGCCCGAGGAGGTGCCGAACCCGCCGACCCGGGCCGGATCGCTGCCCCAGTCCCGCGCGTGCGCCTTCAGGAACCGGATACCGAAATTGATGTCCTGCACCGAGGCCGGATAGGG
>DAHWNE010000323.1 GCA_027340195.1 Acetobacteraceae bacterium
GGGACCGCGCGGTGCGATCAGCACCGGGAGGGTTCCGATGATCATCGACTGCCACGGCCATTACACCACCGCCCCCAAGGCCCTCGACGCCTGGCGGGAGCGCCAGATCGCCGCGCTGGGCGACCCCGCCTCGGCGCCGAAAGCCTCCGAGCTGCGCATCTCCGATGACGAGATCCGCGCCAGCATCGCGCAGAACCAGCTGCGGATGATGCGCGAGCGCGGCAGCGACCTCACCATCTTCTCCCCGCGCGCCAGCTTCATGGCGCATCATATCGGCGATTTCTCCACCTCCTCGGTCTGGGCCGGCATCTGCAACGAGCTGATCCACCGGGTGGTGGGCCTGTTCCCCGACAATTTCATCGGCGCGGCGATGCTGCCGCAGTCGCCCGGGGTGGATACCAAGACCTGCATCCCCGAGCTGGAACGCTGCATCCGCGACTACGGCTTCGTGGCGATCAACCTCAACCCGGATCCCTCGGGCGGGCACTGGCGCGACAAGCCGCTGACCGACCGCTACTGGTATCCGATCTACGAGAAGATGGTGGAATACGACATCCCGGCGATGATCCATGTCTCCACCAGCTGCAACGAATGCTTCCACACCACCGGCGCGCACTACCTGAACGCGGACACCACCGCGGTGATGCAGTGCATCCAGGGCGACCTGTTCCGCGATTTCCCGACCCTGCGCTTCGTCATCCCGCATGGCGGCGGGGCGGCGCCGTATCACTGGGGCCGGTTCCGCGGGCTGGCGCAGGAGCTGAAGAAGCCGCTGCTGTCCGAGCACCTGCTGGGCAACATCTTCTTCGATACCTGCGTCTATCACCAGCCCGGTATCGACCTGCTCACCAGGGTGATCCCGATCGACAATATCCTGTTCGCCTCCGAGATGATCGGGGCGGTGAAGGGAATCGACCCGGAGACCGGGCATCATTTCGACGACACCAAGCGCTACATCGAGACCGCCTCGATCGACCCGGTGCAGCGCCAAAAGATCTACGAGGGCAACGCGCGGCGGGTCTATCCGCGGCTGGACGCGGCGCTGAAGGCACGCGGCCGATGAGCGGGGGCGGCACCGAACTCGGGGTGGTGTACCGAGACATCGCCCGCGCCGACGCCGCCGCCGTCGCGCGGCTGGCCACCCAGGGGGTGGCCACCGTCCACGAGGCGATGGGGCGGGTCGGGCTGATGCGCCCCACGCTGCGCCCGATCTACCCGGGGGCGAAGCTCTGCGGCCCCGCCGTCACCGTGCTGCTGCAACCCGGGGACAATTGGATGCTGCATGTCGCCGCCGAGCAGATCCGGCCGGGCGACGTGGTGGTGGCGGCCTGCACCTCCGATTGCGAAGACGGGTTCTTCGGCGAGTTGCTGGCGACCTCCTTCCGTGCCCGTGGCGCGGTGGGGCTGGTGATCGAGGGCGGCGCGCGCGACGTCGCCGATCTCACGCGCATGGGGTTTCCGGTGTTCTGCCGCGCGATCAGCGCCAAGGGGACGGTCAAGGCGAGCCTGGGGTCGGTCAACATCCCGGTCGTCTGCGCCGGTCAGCTGGTGACGCCGGGCGATGTGGTGCTGGGCGACGACGACGGGCTGGTGGTGGTGCCGGCGGCGCGCGCCGAGGCCGCCGCCACCGCCGCCGAGAAACGCACCGCCAACGAGGAGGCCAAGCGGGCGAAGCTCACCGCCGGCGTGCTCGGGCTCGATCTCTATGACATGCGCCCGGCGCTCGAGAAGGCGGGGTTGCGCTATGTCGGCTGAGTTCGTGAAAACCCCGGGCTGGCTCGACTGGTACGCCAACCCCTCCAAGCCGCGGTATCGCCTACCGCCCGGGGCGGTGGACGCGCATTGCCACGTGTTCGGCCCCGGCGCGGAGTTCCCCTTCGCGCCCGAGCGCAAATACACCCCCTGCGATGCCTCCAAGGCGCAGCTCTACGCGCTGCGCGACCATCTGGGCTTCGCGCGCAACGTGGTGGTGCAGGCCACCTGCCACGGCGCCGACAATGCCGCCATGATCGATGCGCTGGTGCATTCGGACGGGCGGGCGCGGGGGGTGGCGACGGTGCGCGGGGACGTCACTGACGCCACGCTTGCCGCCATGCACCGCGACGGCGTGCGCGGCGTGCGCTTCAACTTCCTCAAGCGGCTGGTGGATTTCACCCCGCGTGAGGAGCTGACCGCGATCGCGTCGCGGATCGCCCCGCTGGGCTGGCATATCGTGATCTATTTCGAGGCCCCCGACCTGCCGGAGTTGTGGGACTTCTTTACCGCCCTGCCGACCCCGGTGGTGGTCGATCACATGGGCCGGCCGGACGTGACCAAGCCGGTCGATGGGCCGGAGTTCGCGCTGTTTCAGCGCCTGCTCGCCGAACATCCGAACATCTGGTCGAAGGTCACCTGTCCGGAACGCCTCAGTGTCAGCGGCCCGCCGGCGCTGGATGGCGAGCGCAACGCCTATCGCGACGTGGTGCCGTTCGCGCGGCGGCTGATCGAACGGTTCCCCGACCGCGTTCTGTGGGGCACCGACTGGCCGCATCCGAACCTGAAAGGGCACATGCCCGACGACGGGCTGCTGGTGGATTTCATCCCCCACATCGCGCCCGATCCGGCGGCGCAGCAGCGGCTGCTGGTGAGCAACCCGATGCGCCTCTACTGGCCCGAGGAGATCTGATCGATGGCAAACAGGCTGCGTCTGGCCGTGGTCGGCCCCGGGGCGTTCGGGGTGAAGCATCTGGAGGGGCTGCGCGCCATCCCGGAGGCGGAAGTGGCGGTGCTGGTCGGCCAGCCGCTGGAGCAGGCGCGCGCGGTGGCCGAGACCTTCGCCATCCCGGCCGTCCTGGCCTCGCTCGATGACGTGCTGGCCCGGCCGGACATCGACGCGGTGATCCTGGCGACGCCCACGCCGATGCACGCCGCGCAGGCGATGGCCTGTCTGCGCGCCGGCAAGCACGTGGAGGTGGAGATCCCGATGGCCGACAGCCTGGCCGACGCCGAGGCGCTGGCGGCTCTGGCCGCCGCATCCGGCAAGGTGGCGATGGTGGGCCACACGCGCCGCTTCAATCCCTCGCATCAATGGGTGCGCCGGCGGATTGCCGCCGGGGGGCTGCACATCCAGCAGCTGGACGCGCAGACCTATTTCTTCCGTCGGCGTAACCTCAACGCCCTGGGGCAGCCGCGCAGCTGGACCGACCATCTTCTGTGGCACCACGCCGCGCATACGATCGACCTGTTCCAGTATCAGACCGGATCGCCGGTCGTCGCCGCCAATGCCATCGCCGGGCCGATCCACCCGGAACTCGGTATCGCCATGGATATGTCGATCCAGCTCAAGGCCGCGAACGGCGCCATCTGCACCCTGTCGCTGTCGTTCAACAACGACGGCCCGTTCGGCAGCTTCTTCCGCTACATCTGCGACAACGGCACCTATCTCGCGCGCTACGACGATCTGTTCGACGGCAAGGAGCAGCGCATCGACGTCTCCGACGTGGATGTGTCGATGAACGGGATCGAATTGCAGGACCGCGAGTTCCTGGCCGCGATCCGCGAGGGGCGCGAGCCGAACGCCTCGGTGCGCCAGGTGCTGCCCTGCTACCAGGTGATGGGCATGCTGGAACGCCAGCTCGCCGCCGTCTGACCGCAACCGTCATGGAGGCCCGAGAGATGTCCGCCGCCGCGCCCGAAATCCCGGGCACCGTGCTGTTCGATGGCCGGATGGCCATGCGAGGCTACGCGCTCAACAAGATGTGCTTCTCGTTCAACGAGGCCGCCAACCGCACCGCCTTCCTGGCCGACGAGGACGCCTATTGCGCCGCATACGGCCTGACGGCGGAACAGCGCGAGGCGGTCCGCCATCGCAACGTGCTGGAGCTGCTGGCCGCCGGCGGCAACGTTTACTACCTGGCGAAATTCGCCGGCATCCTCGGCCTCGATGTCCAGGACCTCGGCGCCCAGCAGACCGGCATGAGCAAGGACGCCTTCAAGGCCAAGCTGCAAGCGGCAGGGAGATAGGATCATGGCCACCATCGTCGGCGCCGTCACCACCTCGCACGTGCCCTCCATCGGCGGCGCGATCGCCCGCCATCAGGAAGAGTCCGACTACTGGAAACCGTTCTTCGACGGGTTCGACGCCATCCATGCCTGGCTGCGCGAGGCGAAGCCCGACGTGGCGGTGGTGATCTACAACGATCACGGGCTCAACTTCTTCCTCGACAAGATGCCCACCTTCGCGGTCGGCGCCGCGGGCGAATACCGCAATGCCGACGAGGGCTGGGGCATCCCCGTGCTGCCGCCGTTCCCGGGCGATCCGGCGCTGTCGTGGCACATCATCGAAACCCTGGTGGGGCGGGAGTTCGACCCCGTCACCTGCCAGGAGCTGCTGGTCGATCACGCTTTCACCCTGCCGATGAAGCTGCTGTTCCCGGACGCCGCGGCCTGGCCGGTGCGCAGCGTGCCGGTGTGCATCAACACCGTGCAGCACCCGCTGCCTTCGGCCGCGCGCTGCTACCGGCTGGGCCAGACGATCGGGGACGCCATCCGCGCCTGGCCGGGCGATGCGCGGGTGCTGGTGGTCGGCACCGGCGGGCTCTCGCACCAGCTGGACGGCAAGCGCGCCGGGCATATCAACAAGGAGTTCGATCTGAAATTCATGGAGAGCCTGACCGAGGACCCGGAATGGGCCACACGGTTCACCAACCGCGAGCTGATCGCCGAGGTTGGCACCCAGGGGATCGAACTGCTGATGTGGCTTGCCGCGCGCGGAACGCTGGGGCCGCGGGCGCGGCGGGTGCACAGCAACTACCACATCCCGATCTCCAACACCGCCGGCGGGACGATGCTGCTGGCCGCCTGATCCGGTCGGCCCGTTCGGATCGCGCGCCGAGGGGAGGGTTACCCCTCGGCCAGCAGCCGTGCCGCCTCGGCCCCGCGCACCCGCGCCAGGTCGTCCTGATATTTCAGCAATCCCCCCAGCGTCTCATCGACCACGCCCGGGGTCAGTTCCGCCTGGTCCAGCTGCGTGAGCGCGTTCGCCCAGTCGATCGTCTCCGCCACGCCGGGCAGCTTGAACAGCTCCGCCCCGCGCAGCCGCTGCACGAAGGCCACCACCTGTGCCGAGAGTGCCGCCGGCACGCCCGGCGCGCGCACCGCCAGGATCGCCCGCTCCCGCTCCGCATCCGGGTAATCCACCCAATGATACAGGCAGCGCCGGCGGATCGCGTCATGCACTTCGCGCGTGCGATTGGAGGTCAGCACCACCACCGGCGGCGTGGCGGCGCGGATGGTGCCGTATTCGGGCACCGTGATCTGGAAATCCGCCAGCAGCTCCAGCAGGAACGCCTCGAACGGCTCGTCGGCGCGGTCGAGCTCGTCGATCAGCAGCACCGCAGGCGGCAGATCGGGATCGATCGCCGACAGCAATGGCCGCGCGGTCAGGAACGGCCGGGCATAGATGTCGCGCCCCAGCAGCTCGCGGTCGGTCTCCCCGGCTGCCTCGGCCAGCCGGATCGCCATCAGCTGGCGGGCGTGGTCCCACTCATAGGCGGCGGCGGCGAGGTCCATGCCGTCGTAGCATTGCAGCCGCACCAGCCGCCGGCCGAGACCCGCGGCCAGCGCCTTGGCGATCTCGGTCTTGCCGGTGCCCGGCTCGCCCTCGAGAAACAGCGGGCGATGCATCGCCAGCGCCAGATGCACCGTGGTCGCCAGCGCCGGATCGGCGATATAGCCCTGGCCCGACAGCAGCGCGGCGGTGGCCGCGACCGACTCCGGCAGCGCGGAACCCGGCATTAAAGCAGCGGCACCACGATCAGATAGAACAGGATCAGCCACAGCACCCCGCCGATCCAGAACGCCAGCGGCAAGCCCATCGGCTCACGCGGAACCATCGCCAGCCAGTTGACCGAGGGCGGCGGCGGCGAGGGGGCACGGGTCGGGGCGGCGGTTTCCGGGGTGGGGGCCATGGTTCGGGCAAGCTCCTTGGCGAAATTGTCAAAGAAGGCATCCGCCATCTGCTTGGCGGTGGAATCGATCAGCCGTGCGCCCAGCTGGGCGATCTTGCCGCCCACCTGCGCCTGCACCTCGTAACGCAGCAACGTTCCTTCGGGGGCGTCGGTCAGATGCACGCTGGCACCGCCCTTGGCGAAGCCGGCAACCCCGCCCTGGCCCTCCCCGGCGATGCGATAGCCGTTCGGCGCATCGATATCCGACAGCGTGACCTTGCCCGCGAACCTTGCCGCGATCGGGCCGATCTTCACCGCCGCGGTCGCGGTCATCTCGGTCGGGCTGGTCGCCTCCAGCTTCTCGCAGCCCGGAATGGCGACCTTCAGGATCTCGGGGTTGTTGAGCGCCGCCCACACGGTCTGCCGCGGCGCGGGCAGCAGCCGTTCTCCGTTCATGTCCATGCGGGGGTCTCCGTCCGGCGCGGTCTTTCCTGCCGCGTCTCTTACTTGCACCATCCCCCCCATGCAACCGACTCACGCCCTGGTCTGGAGCCTGCCCTTCGCCGGGCTGGTGCTGAGCTTCGCCCTGATCCCGCTGGCCGCGCCCCGCTGGTGGCACCGCCACGAGTCGCACGTCGCCCTGCTGTGGGCGCTGGCGCTGCTGATCCCGCGCGCGCTCGTGCTGGGGCCGCAGGCCGCCGCGGCCGAGGCCTGGCGCCATATCCTGGCCGACTACCTGCCCTTCATCGCGCTCATCGCCGCCCTCTACGCCGCCGGCGGCGGCGTGGTGCTGCGCGGTCTCGGGCGCGGCACGCCGAGTGGCAACGTCGCGCTGCTGGCGGCCGGCACGCTCATCGCCGGGCTGATCGGCACCGCCACCGCCTCGATGCTGCTGATCCACCCGCTGCTGCGCGCCAATGCCCACCGCCGCCGGCGATTCCACCTGGTGCTGGCGTTCATCCTGCTGGTCGGCAACGCCGGCGGCGGCCTGTCCCCGCTTGGCCCGCCGCTGTTCCTGGGCTTCTTGCGCGGCGTGCCGTTCTTCTGGCCGCTCCGGAACCTCGGCCCGGCGGTCGGCCTGATCGCCGCCTTCGTGCTGGCCTGGGTCTGGGTCCTGGACCGCCACTTTTCCCGCGGCGACCCCCCGCCCCCGCCGCGCGAACCCCTGCGCCTGCGCGGTGGGGGCAACCTGGCACTTGCCGTCGCGCTCGGCGGCACCGTGCTGGCCGAGGGCCTGTTCCCCGGCCCCACCCTCCGCATCGCCGGTGCCCCGATCCCGGCCGGTAGCTTCGCCGGGCTAGGTG
>DAHWNE010000324.1 GCA_027340195.1 Acetobacteraceae bacterium
CGTGCCACAGCATGTCGAACAGCGCTTGGCGCACCCGTTCGGCGGTGGGGCGGGTCGCCAAGCCGGGCGGGGCGGACAGTCGCCGCCCCCGCCAGGCGCCGGCGATGATGCGTGGCCCGGTGGGCCGGCTCAGGCGTAATCCTCCGCCACCGTGGTATCCCGCGCCTTGTCCGGTGCCACCGCGTTGAACACCACCGACAGCACCACCGCCACCACCAGATTCACCACCAGCGAGGACAGCGCGATGTAGCAAGGGATCACCACCCCCAGCACATGGATCGGATAGATCGGGGTGAAGCCGACCGAGGCTGCCATCGCGGTGCCGGTCCCGAACCCCACCGCCCAGCCGATCAGCAGCGCCCAGCCGTTGAGGAACCGCGTGTAGAGCGACAGCAGCACCGAGGGCAGGGTCTGGATGATCCACACCCCGCCCAACAGCTGCAGGAACAGCGCGAATTTCAGCGGCAGGGCGAAGATGAACACCAGCGCCCCCGCCTTCACCAGCAGCGAGACGATTTTCGCCACCCCGCTCTCCTGCGCGTCGGTGCATTCCGGGTTGATGAAGGCGCGGTAGATGTTGCGGGTGAAGATATTGGCGGTCGCAATCGACATGATCGCCGCCGGCACCAGCGCGCCGATGGCGATGGCCGCGAAGCCCACCCCCACGAACCAGGACGGAAAGCTGTGCAGGAACAGCGCCGGCACCGCGAAATTATTGGCGTAGAGCTTGAACCCGCCGGCGAACTCCGGAAGCTTAGACACCCCCGCCGCCACCGCCATGAACCCCAGCAGCGACAGCAAGCCCAGCATCAGCGAATAGGCCGGCAGGATGGCCGCGTTGCGCCGGATCACCCGCGCCCCGGACGACCCCAGGATGCCGGTGATGGAATGCGGATACAGGAACAGCGCCAGCGCCGAGCCGAGCGCCAGCGTCCCATAGGCCCCGAACGCACCCCACGACCCGGCCGGCGGGTGCGGCAGCAGCAGCTTGGCCGGCGGGATCGCGGCGAAAATCTTGCCGAACCCGCCGAGCTGTGCCGGGATCACCACCAGCGCCACGATCACCGTGATATAGATCAGCAGGTCCTTGACCACCGCGATCATCGCCGGCGCGCGCAGCCCGGAGGTATAGGTAAACGCCGCCAGGATGACGAACGCGATGATCAGCGGCAGATCACCCACCAGCCCCGCGCCCTGGATGCCCATGGCGCCGATCACCACCTGGATACCGACCAGCTGCAAGGCGATATAGGGCATGGTGGCCAGGATGCCGGTCAGCCCCACCGCCAGCGCGAGCCACTTGTTGCCGAACCGTCCGTTGACGAAATCCGCCGCCGTCACATAGCCCTTGCGGTGGCACACCGCCCACAGCCGCGGGAACACCAAATACAGGATCGGATACACCATGATGGTGTAGGGCACGGCGAAGAATCCGATCGCCCCGGCACCGAACATCAGCGCCGGCACGGCGACGAAAGTATAGGCGGTATAGAGATCGCCGCCCAGCAGGAACCAGGTCACCCAGGTGCCGAAGCGACGCCCGCCCAGCCCCCACTCGTGCAGCTGCGACAGATCCCCGCGCCGCCAGCGGCCGGCGGCGAAGCCCAGCACGGTGATGCCGGCGAACAGCAGCACGAAAACGATCAACGCGGTGGTGTTCATCGGTCCGCCCCCCGGTCCGGATGTTCCATCTTATAAACCAGTCCGATCACTCCGACGCTGAGCACCACCCAGACCAGCTGCCACCAGTAATAGAACGGGAACCCGAGCCACTCGGGCTTGATCCGGTCGAAGAACGGAACCCACAGCACGGCGATGAACGGAATGATCAGCAGCACGCGCGCAATGTGCCAGCGATGCATGAGGATGTCCTTTTCCTGGCGTTCCGGCCCCCCACGGCCGGGAGTCTCCTAGCCCCGCGCCGCCGCCGGGTAAAGACTTGGTAACGATTGCCGCCGCATCAGCCGCGCCCGCCGCCAGCGGAGCCCCCGCCAGGCCAGCCGGGCCGCCAGCGCCGACAACCGCCCGCGCGGGGGCAGCCCCACCGCCTTGAAGATCATGCCCACGCCGCGCTCGACATGGCGGAATCGATAGCAGCGCATCGCGCCGGCCAAATAGGCGGCGGCGCAACGCCTGCGGTCGAACCGCGCCGCGCCAGCCTCGTTGGCGCAGTGCCAGGCGAACGCGAGCTCGTCATCCTCGCTCTCGCCGATCCGCCCCGCGGCAATCCGCAGCCGGCGGGGCAGGCCGATCCGCTCCCGCCCCAGGTAGCGACGCAGATGGTCATAGAACAGCTTGTAGTGGCGGAACTCGTCGGCGGCGATCTGCGCGCAGATGCGCCTGAGCAGCGGCTCGTCCGCGCTCTCGGCCAGCGCCGTGTAGTAGGAGGAGGTTCCGGTCTCCACCATGCAGCGCGCGATCAGCTCGCCGGCCCGGGAGCCGCGGATCGAGCTGGTGGCATCCAGGGCGATCCGGTACCCTTCCCGGTAGCGGGCGAACGCGGCATCGAAATCCCAGCCCGGATCGGCGAGCGTCGCCCAGCGGCCCAGCGCCTCGCCATGCTGTATCTCCTCCTCCGCCCACAGGGCGGCGGCGGCGCGAAAATCGGGATCGTCGGCGAACACCCGGTCCAGATAGATGCCGTAATCGCCGCCGTTGCGCTCCACCATCGCCGCGGCCTTGACCAGCGGGACCAGCACCGGATCGACCCGGGCGGGGTCGAAACTGTCCCACGGCAGGTGTTCCAGCCGCCAGTGCTTCATCGGCAACCCCGGCGCGCGCCGCTCACCGCAGCACCGTCTCCGTTCGGGCGGCGATCAGATCGAAATCGATCGCCGCATCGAGGCCAGGCCCCATCGGCGCGTGCAGCAGCCCCGCGGCATCGATCTCGAGCTCGCGCGCGAGACCGTATTTATGCGCCCCGTGCGGCAGCAGCACCTCGAACATGGTGGTGTTCCGGAGCGCCATGCAGAGATGCAGGTTGGCGAGGTTGTTGAGCGAATTGCCGGAGTGGTGGATTTCGTAATTGACCCCGAACGCCTCGGCCAGATGCGCGGTCTTGAGCATGGGCGTGAGCCCGCCCTTGTTGGGCACGTCCCCGCGCAGATAGTCGGTTGCGCGCTCGGTCAGCCAGATCGGGTAGCTGTCGAGGCCGCCAGCCGGGTATTCGGTGGCCAGGATCGGAATATCCAGCTTCTGGCGCAGCTTGACGTAGTTATAGATATCCTCGTCGGCCAGCGGGTCCTCGTACCAGTAGTAGCCCATCTCCTCGATGGCGCGGCCGACCCGCAGCGCGTCCGGATAGGTGTAGGACCAGGTGGAATCCAGCATCAGCCGGTAGTCGTCGCCCACCGCCCGGCGCACCGCCGCGCAGACCTTGATATCGGTCGCCGGATCGCGCGGCGGGTGGATCTTGTAGGCCTGCCAGCCTTGCGCCTGGAACGCCTGCGCCTGATCGACATAGGCGGCGATGTCGGGCAGCACTTGCGAACTGGCGTAGGCCGGGATGGAGGTCCGATAGGTTCCCATCAGCGCATGGACCGGCAGACCGGCGAGCTTGCCGGCGAGGTCCCACAGCGCCACGTCCACCGCGCCGATGGTGCGGTAGCTGACATTGCGCGACTGCATCCGCATCGCCTGATGCAGCCGCTCGCGCTCCCGCGGATCGGCCCCCATCAGCATGGGCTTCAGCGACCGGATCAGCTGCGCCCCGTCCATCGCGGCGGGGTTGGTGGCGGTGCCCAGGAACGCATGGCCCTCCACCCCCTGATCGGTGCGCAGCCGCAACAACCCCAGGTTGCTGTCCGCCCCGGCGGTTGCCGAGGCGGCCGTGTAGCGGGTCGCGGGAATCCCCGGCCACGTGAAGATCGTGAGGCTGACCTCGTCGATCTTCATGGGCGTCACAGCGTCCGGTGGGTGCCGTCGCAACGCGGCGCCTTGGCGCTGCGCTTGCAGCCGCAGAAGCTGACGGTGCCGGCGGCGTCCGGCTTGAACTCGATCGGGGAGAAGCCGGTGCCCTTGTGGGAGCCATCGCAGAAGGGCTGCTTGGCGGATTTACCGCAGGCACACCACCAATAGGATTTGCCGGCCTCCACTTCCAGCCGGTACGGTTCCTTCTGGGCGATGACGGGCAGGGTCTCGGACATCGGGCGACTCCCTCGGCGCTTTACCCGATTACAGTAGCGCCGCCGGACCGGGTTCGGCAAACCGCCCCGCACACCCCCGCGCCAGCAGGAACCGCCCGGCGAGAAGCAGCTTGCGCCATTTCGGCACCACCACCGGAACCTCGACCCGCCCCAACCCGCGCCGGCGGAGCGCGCGCAGGATCTCGCGGTATCCGGCCGCCATCAGCCGCGCCGGGGCCATCGCCCGCCGGTCGCACTGGCGCATGGCGGCGAAGGCGGCGGCGAAATACCCCTCGGCCATGCGCGCCACCGGCTCGCAGGCCGCCGCCAGCCCCGGCGCGCGCAGGGCCGCCGCCGGGTCGGCGGGCACTCCGGCGGCATCGAGGAACTCGCGCGGCAGGTAGAGCCGCCCGCGCGCGGCATCCTCGGCCACGTCGCGCAGGATATTGGTCAGTTGCAGCGCCCGGCCCAGCGCGTGGGCAACCGCGTCCGCCGCCGGCGAGGCATCGCCGAACGCGCGCACCGACAGCCGCCCCACCGCCGCGGCGACCCGGTCGCAATAGAGGTCCAGCGTGGCGAGATCGGGCGCCACGATCGCCGCCTCGGCATCCATCGCCATCCCGTCGATCACCGCCAGGAAATCCGCCTCGCGCAGCCCGAAGCGCGCGGTGGCCGCGGCCAGCACCCGGGTCACCGCGTCATCGCCCTCGCCGCGCCCGAGCCTGGCCACCCGCGCCCGCCACGCCTCCAGCGCCGGCAGGCGCTCGGCCAGCGGTCCGGGGTCGTCGGCGATGTCATCGACCGCACGGCAGAAGGCATAGATCGCATACATCGCCGCCCGCCGCTCCGGCGGCAGGATGCGCATTCCGCGATAGAACGAGGTCCCGGCGGCGCGCACGATCGCCTCCACCGCCGCGACGTCATCGGGCGAGGCGTTCATCGATGGATGCGGATATAGCGCAGGGTGAACACCGCGGCGATCAGCACGTCGGTCGGCCGCAGCTTCACCCGCCGGCGCAGCGGATCGCCGCGCTTGAGCCGCCGGCAGAGCCGCTTGGCCAGTCCGACGATCATGCCGGTCTCCAGCTTGAGCCGCCAGGACCGCGTGCGCAGCGGCAGCGCGTCGGCATGACGGTTGAGCGAGACGCACATCGCCAACAGCGCATCCAGCACCGCCCGCAGCTGCGGCGAGGTGCGACCGGCACGCAGATCCTCCACCCGCGCGCCATAGCTTTCCATCAGCGACTGCGGCAGGTAGCAGCGGTCCAGCGCCGCCAGATCGCGCGCGCAAGCCTGCAAGTGGTTCAATACCTGTAACGACACGCAGAGCGCGTCCGACGCCCCCCAGGTGTTGCGGCCCTCCCCGTGCAGGTCCAGCACGTGCCGCCCGACCGGCATGGCGGAGTAGCGGCAATAGTCGTGCAGCTCCTCCCAGCTCGCATAGCGGCGCTTGCTGGCGTCGCGGCGGAACGCGATCAGCAGGTCGCGGGCGTGCCGGTCGGTGACGCCGGTCTCGGCGAGGCTCGCGCGCAAGGCGGCCGCCGAAGGCGCCAGCGCCGGATCGGCCTGCCCGAGCAGCACCGCCTCCATCGTGTCCAGCCGGGCGATCTTCTCCGCTTCCGGCAGGATGGGGCTGTCGGCGATGTCATCGGCGTTGCGGGCGAATGCGTAGAACGCATGGATATGCCGGCGCAGCCGCGGGCGGATCAGGACCGAGCCGACCGGAAAATTCTCGTCGCCGCGGTTCTTGCCCGACCAGGTCTCCACCGAGGTCGCGCTCATGCGCCGCCCCCCGCATAGGCGCGTCCGCGCCAGGCGACGCCGGCGCCCGTGTAGTGGTTCCAGGCGGAGTCCAGCGTGGCGAACAGGAAGAATGCCGCCACCGCCGGCAGGCTCGCCGCCCGCCAGCCGGAGAGCCCGGCCCGGCGCAGGCTGGGAAGGAACGAGGCCGCCATCGCCACCCATCCCGCCAGCCCGAGAACGCGGGCAAGACCGGCGCCGAACAGCGCGAGCAGCGGCGGCAGCAGGAAGACGAGGCTCATCCCCGCCACCGTCCCCGCCAGACGCCAGGGGGAGAAGCGCAGCTGCACATAGGCGGTGCGCGCGATCATCGCGCGGATGGCGCCGAAACCGTCGTAGCGGCGCACCGACCGGGCCAGCGCCGAATGGCCGAGCCAGATGCGCCCGCCGCGCTTGATCGCCCCGGCCAGCGCGACGTCGTCGATCAGCGCCCCGCGCACCGCGGCGATGCCGCCGATGCGGGCGAGCGCGGCGGCGCGGATCAGCATGGTCCCGCCGGCGGCGGCGGCGGTGGCGCGCAGCGGGTCATTCACCCAGGCGAATGGGTAGAGCATCTGGAAGAAATAGACGAAGCCCGGGACCAGCGCGCGCTCGGCCGGGGTGTCGCAGGCGAGCGCGACCATCTCCGAGACCAGATCGGCGCCGGTCGCCTCGGCGCGCGCCACCAGCGCCGAGAGATGGGTTGGATCATGGATAATGTCGGCATCGGTCAGCAGCAGCAGCGGCGCGTCCCCAGCCGCCTCCACCCCCTGCGCCACCGCCCAGAGCTTGCCCGACCAGCCGG
>DAHWNE010000325.1 GCA_027340195.1 Acetobacteraceae bacterium
AGCTTCAACCCCAATATCCCCAGGCAAACCGATGGGATTACCTGCTGGGGCATGACCCTACCCGCCAGCTGATCGCGGTGGAAACCCACTCGGCCAGGAACGATCAAGTCCGCAGGGTCATCGACAAGCGAGAAGCCGCGCTGACCCAACTGCGCGATCATCTGAGGAACGGAGCACGGGTTTCGCGTTGGCTTTGGGTAGCCTCAGGGCGCGTGGATTTGCATCCGCTCGAACCGGCGACCCTCCGTCTGGCGCAGAATGGCATCAAGTTCGTCGGCCGGCAGATCAAGAGCGGCGATATCGCCTGATCCGCCCCCTCCCGTCACGGCTTCAGATAATCGAACCCGTGCTGCTCGAGCTGCATGATCCGGATCACCCCCCCCGGCACCACCACCGCCTGCGGCAGCAACGCCGGCAGATGCCCGGTCATCTTTGCCATCGCCAGCATGGTGTTGTGGCAGGCATCGAACTCCACCCCCTGCGAGTCGAGCGAGGCGATGCGGCGGGCCATGATGCTGTCGCGGAACAGCATCATCAGCCCCGGCCCATAGGCCACCACCACGATCTGCACTTTGTCGGTGCCCAGGTTCTGCAGCATGTTGGCGACGTTGTTGAGCGCCTGCGTCCAGACCGCCGGGCTGCCCGAACTCACCTGGATCACCGCGTGGGCGATGGCGAACGGATGCGGGTGGGCGAAACCCGGCTTGGCGAAATCGAAGCTTTTCAGCATCGACCGATCGTCGGCCCGGGCCGCCGCCGGCGCGGCCAATGCCGCCAGCAGCCCCAAGGCGCCAAGGATACGGGAAACGCGCATTTCTGATCTCCTCCCTGGTGTTTCAGTGGTAGGATATTCCTGCGAATGCCAACTTTGCGCAAGGGCATTCTCGTCTGGCCGCCATTGCCGCGGCCCCGGCCGCCCGGTAGCCTCCCTCGGGACGAAGGAGGCCCCGCATGTCCAGGCACGTCATCGCGCGTGTGGCCGAAATCCCCCCCGGGGCGCGCAAGCTGGTCACCGTGCGCGGCCGGCCGATCGCGGTGTTCAACTTGGGCGGGGAGTTTTTCGGCCTGCTCAACCGCTGCCCGCACGAGGGCGGGCCGATGTGCGAGGGCGTGCTGACCGGGTTGATCGAGGCCGACACGCCGGGTGAGTATCGCTTCACCCGCCAGGGCGAGGTGCTGCGCTGCCCCTGGCATGGCTGGGAGTTCGACATCCGCACCGGCCAGTCCTGGTGCGACCCGGCCCATATCGGGCTGCGCCAGTACAAGGTGGAGGTCGCCCCGGGCGCCGCGGTGGCGAAAGGCCCCTTTGTCGCGGAGACCATCCCGGTCACGCTAGAGGACGACTACGTCGTGGTCGAGGTTTGATCGGGCCACGCAAGCGTCTGGTCATTAATGCGGCCGAGATTGCCGATTATTCAGGCGGCCGTCACCGAAACCACAGCGAGGCGGCCAGCGCCAGCGCCAGCGCCGCCGCCAGACCCTGCCAGAACACCAGGCGGTAGCGCTGATAGGGCGTCGGCGGGCGGGATGCCGCCGCGGGCGCGTGGGCCGGCCCCGCTTCCAGCTCGGCGGCGAAGGCGGCCGCGTCGCGGAAGCGCTCGGCCGGATCGGCGGCGATCGCGCGGGCCAGCGCCGCCCCCAGCCAGGCCGGAAGATCGGGGCGCAGCGGGGCGAGATCGCGCGGCCGGTCCTGCCGAGGCGGGCTGATGGCATCGGGGTTGCCGTAGGGAAACACCCCGGTCGCGGCACGGAACAGGCTCACCCCCAGCGCAAACAGGTCGGTCGCGGCGTCCCCCGCCGCGCCGGCCAGCATCTCGGGGGCCATGTAGGCGCGGGTGCCGGGGATGTTTTCGGGCGGGAAATCCTCGAGCCCGGGCAGGCGCACCACGCCGAGATCCAGCAGCCGCGGCGACAGGCCGGGCTCGATGATGATGTTGTCGGGCTTCACGTCGCGATGGATGATGCCGGCCCGGTGCAGCGCGGCCAGGCCATGGGCCAGGCGGATGCCGATGGCGCGCAGCTCCTCGAGACCCATCGCGGGCGCCCGGGACAGCCGGGTTTCCAGTAACTCGCCGACATAGAGCGGCATGACGGTATAGAGGCAGGTTTGCCGCCCGGGCGGCAGCGCGATCACATGCGCGACCCAGGGGCTGGTGACCCGGCTGCCCACCCAGGCCTCGCGCACGAAGGCGGCGTGGAAGGTGGCGTCCGCGGCGACCTGCGGCTTGGGGAATTTCAGCACCACCGTCGCCCCGTCGGCCTCGTCGATGGCGCCGAACAGGCGCGAGAAGGTGCCGTCCGAGAGCAGCGTGTTGAGCACGAAGCCGTCGACCGTATCGCCCACGTTTGGCGTCGGGATCAGCGGCAGGGCGCGGATCGCGCTGCCCACGTCGTCCGAGCGCAGCTCGGGCAGGCTGACCACGTCCAGCACCAGCGCGGTGCAATTGTCGGTGCTGCCGGCGTCCAGGGCGGCGGCGACCAGGGCGCGGGCGGTGTCCTCGGGGGCGGACCGGACGCGCAGGATGTCGGCGATGGTCTCGTCCACCAGCACCCCGTGGACGCCGTCGGTGCAGAGCAGGAACCGGTCGTGCAGCGCCACCGCGAGGGTGGTGTAGTCGAGCCGCAGCTCGGCCTCGATCCCGAGGGCGCGGGTCAGCACCGGCGACTGGCCGCGATCGTCGCGGACGTGATCGTCGGTCAACCGGGTCAGGCGGTCGGCGCTGAGGCGATAGGCGCGCGAATCCCCGACATGGAACAGATGCGCGAGCCGCCCGCGCAACACCAGCGCGGTGAAGGTGCAGCCCATGCCGATCAGGCCGGCATCGGCCCGGCCCTGGGCATGGATCCAGGAATTGAGGGCGTTGAGGATGCGCGCACCGGCGCGGCGCAGCTCCATCGTCTCCGGCACGTCCCAGAGCCCGTCGAGGAAGCCGCGCACCGCGGTCTCGGCCGCCTCGCGCCCGCCACGGGCGCTGCCGATGCCGTCGGCGATGGCGCAGGCGACGTCGCGGCGTTCCGCCGGCGGGCGCGCGCCGAGGATGGCGCCGGCGAAATCCTCGTTGCGCGGGCGCGGGCCGGGCAGCGAGGCGACGCCGATGCCGGCGCGCGGGACCGATGCTTCCTCCGCCGTCGGGGTCATGGGGTGGCCTTCGGGTCTGATGGCGCCGCGCGGGCGCGGGAATTGTCAAGCAAGCCCCGCGCCAGAAGCCGATGGCATGTCCCTTGCTTAGCCTGCCGCGGCGCGATCGTTCCGGCGTTCCCCCCGGGCTGGACACATCACGGGGAGCAGGACGCCGGCGCTTCGGCCGACGATGCCGTCGGAACCTTTATCAACAGGTCTGGAGGAAGATTCGTGCTCGTACCCTCACCCAAATGGCTCGATACCGGCGACAATGCCTGGCAGCTCGCGGCGGCGACCTTCGTCAGCCTGCAAAGCATCCCCGGGCTGGTCGTGCTCTACGGCGGCGTGGTCAAGAAGAAATGGGCGATCAATTCCGCCTTCATGTCGATCTACGCCTTCGCCTCGGTGCTCGTGGTCTGGATTCTGTTCGACTACAATCTCGCGTTCGGACCGCAATGGTTTCCGTTCCTCGGCAAGCCGTTCCCGGCATTGTCGGCGGCGTTCGAACTCGGCCAGGCCACCGTGCCGGCAGCCGCTTCGGGCATGCCGCCGATGGGCTTCCCGATGGCGACGCTGGTCTATTTCCAGTTCGTGTTCGCCGCCATCACCGTCATCATCCTGGCCGGATCGGTGCTGGGCCGCATGAGTTTCAAGGCCTGGATGATCTTCTGCCCGGTATGGATGACGCTGGTCTATACGGTGGGCGCGTTCAGCATCTGGGGCGGTGGCTGGCTCGCCGGCATGGGGGCGGCGGATTTCTCGGGCGGCTACGTGATCCATCTGGCCGCCGCTGCCTCCGGCTTCACCGCCGCCGCCGTGATCGGTCCGCGCCTGCAACAGGACCGCGACCATTTCCCGCCCAACAGCCTGCTGGTGGCGCTGGTCGGCGCCGGCATCCTGTGGCTCGGCTGGAACGGGTTCAACGGCGGTGACCCCTACTTCGCCAACGCCGACGCCGGCGCGGCGGTGCTGAACACCAACATCGCCTCCTGCGTGGGCGTGATGGTATGGACGCTGATGGACTACATGGCCTACGGCAAACCGTCGGTCATCGGCGCGGTGAACGGCATGATCGCGGGCCTGGTCGCCATCACCCCGGCGGCCGGCTACGTGAGCGGCTGGGGGGCGCTCATCATCGGCGTCTGCGCCGGCATCATCCCCTGGTTCGCGATGAATAAGATCCAGAAGACCGCGCTGATGATGAAGGTCGATGACACGCTCGGCGTGTTCTCCACCCATGGCGTCGCCGGGCTGATGGGCGGGCTGCTGACCGGCATCCTGGCGACCCCGGACATGCTGGAATATGTCGGCACCGCCAAGGACGCGCCGGGGGTGAACGTCACCGGCCTGCTCTACGGCAACCCGCACCAGCTGCTGGTGCAGATCTACGCCGCGGTGTTCATCATCGTCTATAACGTGATCGCCACCTTCATCATCCTCAAGGTGATCTCGTTCTTCACCCCGCTCC
>DAHWNE010000329.1 GCA_027340195.1 Acetobacteraceae bacterium
TACGGCGTGCTGGCCGCCACCCCGGATCGCATTTTCTTCGAGCGCTACAGCGGCTTCGGCGCGGCGGACCGGGTCACGCCCAGTTGGTCGATGACCAAGGCCCTCACCGCGACGATGATCGGGCGGCTGGTGCATCAAGGCTGGATCGGTTCGGTGCAGGATCCGGTGGCGGCGCCGCTGTGGACCGATCCGCGTGGCATCCATCGGCTGGTCACCTACGAGCATCTGCTGCGGATGCGCGGCGGCCTGGCGATGCCGGTGCAGGGGCCGGACGGGCGGGTGTGGCTGGGCTTCGAGAACAGCGCCGTCTATCAGGACGCCGCCGACGCGTTCGAAGCCGCGCAACGATCCGTCATCGCAACCGTTCCGGGCGCGGTGTTCCGCTACGTCAACAGCGGCATCAACGTGCTGGGCGCGGCGTTGCGCGGCTTCGTCGAACGGCGCGGGCTCACCTATCCGGCCGGGCTCTACGGGCTGCTGGCGGATCGAATCGGCATGCGCAGCTACTGCCATTCGGCGGATATCTTCGGCAACATGATCGCCTCCGGCGCCGGCTTCGCGACCCTGCGCGACTACGCGAAGCTCGGCGTGCTGTATCTGCGCGACGGGGTGTGGGCGGGCGAGCGGCTGCTGCCGGCGGGCTGGGCCGACTGGGCGCTGACGCCCAGCCACAGCGGGACCAGCTACGCCGCCTGTTTCCGCTCCAACGCCGACGGCACCTTCGCCGAGCTGCCGCGCGAGGTGGCCTGGGCGTCGGGCGCGTCGGACCAGCGCGTGTTCATCTGCCGCCGCGCCGGGGTAACGGTTGCGGTGGCAAACGAGACCGACCATCCGGTCGATCTGCCCGCGCTGGGCCGATTCGTCGCCGCGGCGATGGCGGCCGGGTAGGCGCTATTTCACCGCCGAGAAGCCGGTGGGCACCAGGATCTCGTTGGTCACCTGCGCCACGATCGGCCCGTTCGCCTCGGTCTCGGCGCGGGCACGATGCCAGTCCGGATCGGCCTGGAAGGCATTCCACTTGCGTTCCCGATCGGCCAGGGAGTCCCAGGCCAGCAGGTAATAGAGCCTCTGGTTGGATTCCCCGATCAGCGTGGTCCAGAACCCGGCCTGGTGGATGCCGTGCTTCTGCCAGATCTTCAGGGTGATGGTGTCGAAGCGCTTCAGCAGGTCGGGCAGGCGGCCCGGCACGCAGTCGTAGATGCGAAGCTCGTGGATCATGGCGGTTCCTCGGTTGGTCTCCGCACAGTGTAGCACCGCGCGCGGGGCTGTCACCCGGCCTCCCGGCAGCCTATCCTCGGGCCAACATCCTTCGGAGGAACCGCCATGGCCCCGCGTATCCTGATTCCCGCCAACCCACTGAGCGCGCTCGAGGTGATGCGCGAACTCGCCCCCGCCGGCTTCGAGATCGTAGTGGCCGCTTTCGGCACCCCGGAGTTCCAGGCGGCGCTGGGGGAAGCCGAGTATCTCGTGGGTCTGGGCGAGGGCGCGATGGACGATGCGTTCTACCGCGCGTGCCCGAAGCTCAAACTGGTCCAGCTGCTCTCGGCCGGCTACGACCGGGTGGATATCGAGGCGGCACGCCGCGCCGGCGTGCCGGTCTGCAACAACGGCGGGGCCAACGCGGTGGCGGTCTCGGAACATGCGATCATGCTGATGCTGGCGGTCAGCCGGCGCCTGACCTGGTTGCATCAGAACGTGGTCTCCGGCCGCTGGCGCGGCAACGACGTGGCGAACACGCGGCTCTATGAGCTGCACGGGCGCACGCTCGGCATCGTCGGGCTCGGCACCATCGGCAAGAAGACGGCGCGGCTCGCGCAGGCCTTCGGCATGGCGGTGCAGTATTACGACATCGCCCGCCTCACCGAGGACCAGGCGGATGCGCTGGGAGTGCGGTTCCGCCTGCTCGACGAGCTGCTGCGCAGCTCCGATCTGGTCACGCTGCATGTCCCGCTGACGCCGCGCACCCGGCACATGATCGGGGCGGCCGAGCTCGCGCTGATGAAGCCCACCGCCTACCTCATCAACACCTCGCGCGGGCCGGTGGTGGACGAGGTGGCGCTGCACCGCGCGCTGGCCGAGGGCAGCATCGCCGGCGCCGGGCTCGACGTGTTCGACCAGGAGCCGCCGGCGGCGAACAACCCGCTGTTCCAGTTGCAGAACGTGGTCCTGACCCCGCATT
Source organism: Acetobacteraceae bacterium (assembly GCA_027340195.1). GTDB lineage: Bacteria > Pseudomonadota > Alphaproteobacteria > Acetobacterales > Acetobacteraceae > JAJZVS01. The sequence continues at coordinate 2,180 of DAHWNE010000329.1, forward strand.
ACGCGGGACCGACCTGGGACAACCAGTACTCCCGCTTCCGCAATGGGTTCGACAACGTGCAGCGGGTGGCGCGCGGCGAGCCGCCGCTGTGGGTCATACCCGAACTGCGCGGGTAATTTTATTGCGCGCACCCCGGCACACAGCTCCGCCGGCGTGCCAGGTGCGCCGCAGCATCGTGACGGTTGTGGCGAATTCCGCCGCCCCGCGCGCAACCCCTTGGCAGGGGCGGGGAATGCGCCCCATGTTCATCCCTGGCGCTGCGCGCCGGAGGGACGTTTGATGGATATCGGCCTTGCCCCGGATCCCGGGCTGACCCTGGAAAGCCGCTATACCGCGCTCGACCGCCCGCTCC
>DAHWNE010000334.1 GCA_027340195.1 Acetobacteraceae bacterium
GAGACGACGGCCACCACCGTCTCGCGGTCCTGCCGCAGGCGGGCGTGGCGGTCGCGATAGACGATGTAGGCGCGCGCGGTGTCGAAATGGTCGGCCAGGATCAGGATTTGCTCGACCACGTCCTGGATTTGCTCGATCTGCGGCGGCTGGTCGGTAAACCGGCGGCTCAGCACCTTCACCGCCTGGGCGGTGAGACGCTCGGCCTCCGCCGCGTCAAACTCCCCGGTGGCGGTGCCGGCGCGGGTGATGGCGTCGCAGATCTTTCCGGCATCGAATGGCACCACGGCGCCCGAGCGCTTGGTCACGAGAGCCGGGGGAGAGGCAGGCTGAAGATCGCTCATCGACTCGTCCCGCCTCGCAACGCCAAGACCACCGGCGCTGCGGAGCACAAAATGTGGTGTGGTGCGTCGTGTGCACCACTAGATGACGTATGCGCCCGCGGCCCCGTGACCGTCAAGGCCGCCGGCGGAGGCGTGAGCACGCGGTTGGTCGCCAACCCGGCCCGGCCGGCGAGCACCTGCCCGCCGGCTGAGCGGGAGGCCGTGCCAGGCCACCCGCCGCGGCTTCTCAGCAGGCTTCCGCGCGCAGCCTGCGTGCCGCCTTCACCAGGTTTTCGACTGCCGGCCGAACCTCCGCCCACGCTCGCGTCTTGCAGCCGCAGTCGGGATTCAGCCACAGGCGATGCCGCGGCACCCGTGTGGCGGCCTGGCGCAGCAACGCCGCCATCTCATCGGTGGAGGGGACGCGGGGACTGTGGATGTCCCACACGCCGGGCCCGATCTCGTTCGGATAGTCGAACGCCGCGAATGCCTGCAGAAGTTCCATGTTGCTGCGCGCCGTTTCGATCGAGATCACATCCGCGTCCATCGCCGCGATCGCATCGATGATGTCGTTGAACTCGGCGTAGCACATGTGCGTGTGGATCTGGGTCGCGTCACGCGCCCCGGACGACGCGAGACGGAAACACGCGACCGCCCAGCGGAGGTAATCCGCGCGATCCGCCTTGCGCAAGGGAAGCCCTTCGCGGAATGCGGGCTCGTCGATCTGGATGATGGCGATCCCGACGGCCTCGAGATCGGCCACTTCGTCGCGGATTGCGAGCGCGAGCTGGCGGCAGACCGTCTCGCGGGGGATGTCCTGGCGCACGAAGGACCACTGCAGCATCGTGACGGGCCCCGTCAGCATCCCCTTCATGGGGCGCTCGGTCAGCGACTGGGCAAACGCGGTCCAGCGCACCGTCATCGGCGCCGGCCGGGACACATCGGCCCAGATGATCGGGGGGGCGACGCAGCGGCTGCCATAGGACTGCACCCAGCCGTGACGGGTGAAGGCGAAACCCGCCAGCTGCTCGCCAAAGTACTTCACCATGTCGTTGCGTTCGAACTCGCCGTGCACCGGCACATCTACGCCCGCCTCCTCCTGCCAGCGCACTGCTGCGGCGATCTCCCGCTCGATCGCAGCGCGGTAGTCGGCCTCCGAAAGATCGCCGCGGGCGAAGCGCGCCCGCGCGGCGCGCACCTCGGCAGTCTGCGGGAACGAGCCGATCGTCGTTACCGGCAACGCCGGGAGCTGCAAGCGTGCGTGCTGCACGGCGGCGCGTTCGGCGTATGGCGAGGCACGCTGTTCCATCGCCGGCGTCACCGCGGCCAGCCGCGCCGCGACGGCCGCATCATGCGCCCGTGCATCCGCGCGTCCCTCGTCCAGCGCGGCGTCGCTCTCCTTCAAGGCCGAGGAAATGGCGGCCTCACCCTCGTCCAGTCCGCGCGCCAGCAGCGCGAGCTCGACGAGCTTCTCATCGGCAAAGGCGAGCCGTCGCCTCAGGGCGGGATCAAGCCCGGTCTCCCCACGCAGGCTCTGCGGGACATGCAGGAGCGAGCAGGAAGGGGCGACCATGAGTCGCCCGGTGCGCTGCGTTGCCGCGGAACGCAGCAGGGCAAGAGTCGCGCGCAGGTCGGTGCGCCAGACGTTGCGCCCGTCCACCACGCCGAGCGAGAGCCAGCGTTCGGCCGGTAGTGCGGCGAGCGCGGGCTTCAGTTGTTCAGGGGCGCTGACCAGGTCGAGGTGCAGTCCCTCAGCCGGCAGCGATGCGGCAAGCGAGAGGTTTTCGCGCAGTCCGCCGAAATAGGTCGCCAGCAACAGGCGGAGGCCCGGGACGGCCTCGGCGAGCGCCCGATAGGCGGCCCGGTACGCGTCCGGGACGCCGGCCGGCAGGTCGGTAACCAGGCAGGGCTCGTCGAGCTGCACCCACGCGGCGCCGGCCTCCGCCAGTTCCCGCAGCGCCTGCCCATAGACAGGCAGCAGCGCGGGCAGCAGGTCGAGCGGGCGTGTGCCGTCTTCCGCCTTCGCAAGCAGCAGGAAAGACACCGGCCCGAGCAGGACCGGACGGGTGCGCACGCCGCGCCCGAGCCCTTCTTCGAAGGCAGCGGACCAGCGATTGTCCAGCAGCTGAAAGCGGGTGTCAGCGGTGAGACGCGGCACGATGTAGTGGTAGTTCGTGTCGAACCACTTGGTCATCTCCAGCGCGACGGCATTGCTCGGGATGCCGGCGGCGCGCTCGGCCTCGGTGCCGCGCGCGCCGCGTGCCAGGGCGAACATGGTGGCGAGCGAGGCTGGCCCCTCACCGGACCAGCCATAGCCACGCGGAATGGCGCCGACGGCGCAGGCGGTCTCCAGCACATGGTCGTAGAGGGCGAAATCCCCGGACGGGACATGGTTGATGCCCAACCCGTGCTGTAGCGAGCGGCTGCTCGCCCGCAGCGCGGTGGCAGCCCTTAGCAGCTCGACTTCGCTGCTGTGGCCGGCCCAGAAGGCCTCGAGGGCGGCCTTCAGCTCGCGGCGGGGGCCGATCCGCGGGTACCCGAGATTAGCGGCGATCGTCATGACGCTTGGTCTCCTGCGCCCGGTGCGCCCAGCCCGGCCGTGAAGGTGGCGCGCCCCCGCAGGGGCGGGGTGCACGGCGCTGGCAGGTCTCCTGGCTTGCGGGTGCCGGGCCGGATGGCCCATCGCCGCAGACCCTGCCTTCCCGCGCCTTATGGCGCAGTGGCCCACCCCGGCGAGGGTGGACGGGCTTGCGGCTTACCGCCGACAGTTGCTGGGGCAGCCGCCGACTTGAGGCGTTCGAACAGCCCCGCACGGCGTTCCCTTTTGCACCCGCTTGCGCGGGACCAACGCTATATAAACATATCCTTATGAGCGGACGATCGCAAGCTCCGCTCCCTGCGGTACCGTAACCCGTCAAAGTCCGAGCCCGCGATCCCGGCCGATCTGCCAGGAAATCCCGCCATCGGTGACGACGCCGACCACCTCGCGGCCAAGGCTGCGCTCGATCACCGGCCGCCAGGGGACCAGGGTGAATTCCTGGGCGTTCTCGACCAGGGCGTAGCGGCTGGAGGCGAGCTGGATCGCCTCGCGGTAGGTGCCGCGGATCGTCTCGCCGGGCGCCGGCATCCGGAACGGCACCGCGCGCATCGCCGCCAGTTCGCCGCCGGCCCGCGCGAGTTCGCGGCGCTCCAGCGTCGCGAGCAGGTCCCGGCGATAGCGCACGCC
>DAHWNE010000352.1 GCA_027340195.1 Acetobacteraceae bacterium
GAGGCTGAGGTCTTCGGCCGTCGTCTGAGCGACAAGGTGCTGGTGGCGTTCCACCAGGCCTGCGCGCAGCACGATGTGGACGTGGCCTGCGGGCTGATGGCGGTGCTGGAGCATATGTGGCTGCGCGACCTGGACGCCCCCTGGGGGCGGCGGCGCAACGTGAACTGGCTGCTGCCGGCACGGGAGCGGCTGCTGCACGAGATCGCGCTGGCGGAGGCCGGCCGGCAGCCGGCCCCGGATCAGGCGGCGCCCACCGCGCGCCGGTTTCCTTCCGGGCTCGGATAGAAGATGTCGGTGGTGATGTCCGCCGGGGTAAGGCAGCCGGTATAGGCCATGGTCTTGTCGAGCTCGTTGCGGATGAAGCCCACCGCCGCCGCCGCGCCGGCCTGGCCGCCCACCGCGGTGCCGTAGAGCGTCGCCCGCCCGGTCAGCACGCATTTGGCGCCCAGCGCCAGCGCCTTCACGATGTCGGACCCACGGCGGATGCCGGAGTCCAGGATCACCGTCGCCTTCTCCCCCACCGCCTCGGCGATTTCGGGCAACAGGTCGATGGTGGCGGCGGCGCTGTCCATGTTGCGCCCGCCGTGGTTGGACACGATCAGCCCATCGACCCCGGCGGCGACGGCGCGCAGCGCGTCATCGGGCCGGTTGATCCCCTTCAGCATCAGGATCCCCGGCCATTTGTCGCGGAAGATCTTGATGTCGTCCCATGAGAGCGAGTCCTGGCGCATCACCTCCCGGGTGCCGGGATCGGTGCCGATCGGGCGGCGATAGGGATCGGGGTAGTTCTCGTTGCGCGGCATCCCGATGGTGGTGAAATATTTCATCAGCACCGAGGCGAACCAGGTCGGGTGGCGCATGATGTCGAGAGTGAAGCGCACGGTCGGGTGGAACGGCAGCATGAAGCCGTTCTTGGCATTGTATTCCCGGTTCGGCGGGACGATGGTGTCGGTGGTGACGATCAGCGCCTCGAACCCGGCGTTCTTCGCCCGCTCGATCAGCTGGTAGGAGAGTTCGCGCTGCTTCCAGACGTAGAGCTGGAACCAGAGGCGGAAATTGGCCTCGCGGGCGATCTTCTCCATCGAGGTCATGGCCCCGGTGGCCAGCGTGAACGGGATGCGCGCGGCGGCGGCGGCTTTCGCGAGTTCGAGCTCGCCCTCGTGCCAGCAGAGCCCGGCGGCCCCGGTGGGCGCGATCGCCATCGGCAGGGCGATCTCCTTGCCGAACAGGGTGGTCTTGGTGCTGCGGCCGGAGACGTCCATCAGCGCGCGGTGGCGGAGCTTGATGCGCTCGAAGGCGGCGCGGTTGTTGCGGAGCGCCACCTCGTCCTCGGTGGCGCGATCGACGAATTCGAACACGCCGCGCGGCAGGCGCTTCTTCGCCGCCGCGCGCAGGTCGTTGACGTTGTAGCAGCGATCGAGCGCGGACATTTCCCATTCCCCCGGCGAGCAGCGCGCCCCGGCGCGGGGCGATGGCGGGAGGATCATGCGGCACCGCCCCGGGGTGTCAAGCGAGGGCTGGTCGCTACGATCTCAGTCCGAAGAACGGCTGAGCAATCCCGCCACCTGCAACGCCGCGACCCGGTTGCTGACACCGAGCACTGCGTATGCCCGGGAGGATGCACCTTGACGGTGCCCACCCCGAGATCGAGCCGGCGGGCGATTTCCTTGACCGTAAGCCCCTCGGCCAGCAGGTTCATCACCGCACGCTGCTGCAACGTTAGGCCACGGCGCGGTAGATCGCCGGCCCGCAAATCCGCTGGCAGCCGGCCCGGCTGCGCCGACCCGCGGTCGAGCAGCTCCACGAACGCCTGGCTCTGGCTCAGCACCAGGCAGGCATCGACCACCATGGGGTCATAGAGACGCCCACGCCCCTCGCGCAGCTCGATGAACGCGGCATCGGCACCGGGAGGTTTTCGGTAGCGACGCGGCCCGACCATCGCTTCCAGCACGTCAGCCACCGCCACCACCCGCGCCCCGCGCAGGATCGCCGCGCCGACCAGTCCGCGCGGGTAGCCGGAACCATCCAGGCGTTCATGGTGCTGATGCACAATTTCGGCCACCGGGCCGCCGAAGTCGATACCATCCAGAATTTGGTATCCGGCGGCAGCATGGCCCTGCAACAGTCGAATATCTGCGATGCTGAGGGGACCGATTTTTCCAGCCACTTCCGCGGGAATGCCGACCTTGCCGATATCGTGCAGCAGCGCCGCGCGGCGGATCGTCTCGGTCTCCGCCGGGTCCAGC
>DAHWNE010000356.1 GCA_027340195.1 Acetobacteraceae bacterium
TCGTGCTGATGGGCGGTTTCATCGGCTTCGCCGGCGGACTGCTGGCACTGCTGCTGCGCGGGGCCTACGCCGACAATCTGAGCTGGCAGCACGCCGGCGACGCGCTGCTGATGACGGTGCTGGGCGGGGTGCATCAATTCCTGGGCCCCCTGTTCGGCGCCATCGCCTTCGTCATCCTGCAGGACCGGCTGTCGGCGCTGTGGCAGGAATGGTGGCTGCTGTTCGCGCCGATCATCCTGGTGGTGGCGCTCGCCTCCCCGGAGGGGATCATCGGCGCCGTGCAGCGGGTGCTGGGCCGGTCGCGCTGGACCCTGACCCGGCCCGGCATTCCGCCCCGCCCCGCCACCATCGCGCCCTGGCACGAGGACCGGCTGGCGCTGGATCCGGCCCGGCCGGTCCTGTCCATCGCCGGGCTGCACAAGCGGTTCGGATCGCTGATTACGGCGAACGACATCGCGCTCGATGTGTACCCGTTCCAGCTGCACAGCTTCATCGGCCCGAACGGCGCCGGCAAGACCACCCTGTTCAACATGCTGACCGGGATCCTGCCGCCCAATGCCGGGGTGATCCGCTTCCAGGACCGCGACATCACCCGGCTGCCGGTGGACCAGCGGGTGCGCCTCGGTCTTGGCCGGTCGTTCCAGATCATCAGCGTGTTCCGCACCCTGACCGCGTTCGAGAACGTGCGCATCGCCGTGCAGGCGCATGATCCGGGGCGGCACAGCCTGTGGCGCGACGCCTACCGCATGGAGGCGGTGAACGCCCGCACCTGGTCGTTGCTGGACGCGGTCGGCCTGGCCGATCAGGCCGGGGAGATCTGTGCCAACCTGGCCCATGGCGCGCAGCGGCTGCTGGAGATCGCCGTCACCCTGGCCACCGAGGCCAAGCTGCTGCTGCTGGACGAACCGCTGGCCGGTCTCGCCGAAGCCGACCGGGTGGTGGTGGCCAAACTGATCCGCAACTTGGCCGAGACCCACGCCGTGCTGCTGATCGAGCACGATATCGACCGCGTGCTGGCGCTGTCGGACCGCATCACCGTGCTGCATCAGGGGCGCTTGATCGCCGACGGCAAGCCGGCCGAGGTGGCGCGCAACCCCGAGGTGATCGCCGCCTATCTGGGCAGCGCGCATGGCGCGCCCCCGGCGCCGCCGCGCGCCGCCGCGGCGGTGATCGGCCCGGTGCTGCTGGAAGCGCGCGGCGTGGTCGCGGGCTATGGCGGCAGCCGGGTGCTGGACGGGATCGATCTGGAGATCCGCCAGGGCGAGGCGGTGGCATTGCTCGGCCGCAACGGCGTCGGCAAGACCACCCTGCTGCGCGCATTGACCGGCACGGTGCGGCCCAGCGCCGGCAGCATCCGCTTCGACGGGGCCGCGATCACCGCGGCGCCGAGCTACGAGATCAACCGCCGCGGCATCTCCCTGGTCCCGGAGGGGCGGCGGCTGTTCCCTAACCTCAGCGTGATCGACAATCTGCGGATCGCCGCAAGGCCCGGCGGCGCCAGCCTCGACGAGATCTACGATCTCTTCCCCAAGCTGCGCCTGCTGGCGCGTTCGCAGGCGGAAAGCCTGTCGGGCGGGGAGCGGCAGATGCTGGCGATCGCGCGGGCGCTGATGGTGCCGGCGAAGCTGATCCTGCTGGACGAACCCTTCGAGGGGCTGGCGCCGGCGATCGTGCAGGAGGTGATGGCCGCCCTCGCCCGCCTGCGCGGCAAGGCGGCGATGGTGATCGTGGAACACCATGCCGAGACGGTGCTGTCGCTGGTCGATCGGGCGGTGGTGCTGGTCAACGGCCAGGTGGCCTTCACCGGCAGCGCGCGGGCGCTGGAGGAAGATCCCGATCTGCAAGCGAGACTCCTCGGCGTGGTGCAGCGGGAGTTGGACGCGGCCTGATCCGGCGCGCTATCCTGCCGCGGCGGGAGGTGGCCATGGAACAAGGCAGAACCACGATGCGGCTGGCCATCGCCGGCTACGAGCGGGTGATGGAAGGGGCGGATATGCGCGCCTCGGTGCTGACCCTGGCGGCGGGGGAGTGTGTCCCGTGGCACTACCACTCCACCATCACCGACAGCTTCGTCTGCCTGGACGGGCCGATGGAGGTCGAGACCCGGGCGCCGCGCGCGACCCATCGCCTGCTCCCCGGGCAGCGCTGCGAGGTGGCGCCGATGACCGCGCATACCGTGCGCGGCGTCGATGGCGGAGCCTGCCGGTTCCTGCTGATGCAGGGGGTGGGGGTTTATGACAACGTCGCCGTGGGCGGCGCGGATCAGGTCGCCGTGGGCGGCGCGGAGTAAGGAGAGAGCCATGGCCAATTTCGCCTCCACCGCCGATCTCGGCGAGAAGACCGTCTCGTTCGACGAACTCGCCCCCGGGCTCTACGCCTACACCGCCGAGGGCGATCCCAATTCCGGCGTGATGGTGGGGCCGGACGGGGTCACCGTGATCGACGCCCAGGCCACGCCGGCGATGGCGGCCGAGGTGCAGGCGCGCGTCGCCACCGTCACCGACCGCAAGGTCAACCGCATCATCCTGTCGCATTACCACGCGGTGCGGGTGCTGGGGGCATCCGGCTATCCGGCGCAGGAGATCATCTGCTCCGACATCACCCGCGACCTCATCGTCGAACGCGGGCAGGCCGACATGGACAGCGAGATCGGCCGCTTCCCCCGGCTGTTCCGCGGCCGTGAGGGCATCCCCGGCCTGACCTGGCCCAGCCTCACCTTCCACGGGAGGATGTCGCTGTGGCTCGGGGAGCGGGAGGCACAGATCATCCAGATCGGCCGCGCCCACACCATGGGCGATACCATCGTCTGGCTGCCGAAGGAGAAGGTGCTGTTCGCCGGCGATACGGTGGAGTTCGGCGCCGCGCCCTATTGCGGCGACGCGCATTTCACCGACTGGCCGGAAACCCTGCGCCGGCTGCGCGAACTCGGCGCGGAGAAGATGGTGCCCGGCCGCGGCCGCGCCTTGGTGACACGGGCCGACGTGGAACAGGGCCTCGCCGACACCGACGCCTTCACCTCCACCCTGTTCGGCATCGTCCGTGACGGGGTGGCGAAGGGGCGGGGCCTGCGCGACATCTACCGCGCGGCGATGGACGCCATGACCCCGCGCTTCGGCAGCTGGGCGATCTTCCAGCACTGCATGCCGTTCAACGTCTCGCGCGCCTTTGACGAGGCTTCGGGCATCGACCGCCCGCGCATCTGGACCGCCGAGCGCGACCGCGAGATGTGGGCAGCGCTCGAGGGCTGAGGCCGGTGCCCTACGCCTACCCACGCTATCCGGCGGCGCCGCGCCCGGCGGACGGGGCGGCGAAGGTGGTGATCGTCGGCGGCGGCATGGTGGGGCTCACCGCCGCGCTCGATCTGGCCCGGCGCGGCGTGTCCAGCGTGGTGCTGGACGAGGACGACAGCGTCAGCACCGGCTCGCGCGCGATCTGCATGGCCAAGCGCTCGCTCGAGATCTTCGACCGGCTCGGCGTCGGCGCGCGGATGCTGGACAAGGGCGTGACCTGGAACCGCGGCGAGGTGCTGTTCCGCGACCGCAAGGTGTACGAGTTCGACCTGCTGGCGGAGACCGGCCACGCCTTCCCGGCCTTCATCAATCTGCAACAATATTATGTGGAGGAGTATCTGGTCGATGCCTGCCGCGCCTCCGGCCGGGTCGATCTGCGCTGGCGGCATCGGCTGAGCGCGCTGGCGGCGGATGCCGCCGGCGTCACCCTCACGGTGGAGACGCCGGAAGGCCCGTACCGCCTGCGGGCGGAGTGGCTGCTCGCCTGCGACGGCGCGCGCAGCACCGTGCGCGCCGCCCTCGGCCTCGATTTCGTCGGCCAGGTGTTCCGCGACCGTTTCCTGATCGCCGACGTGGTGATGGACGCCCCGTTCCCGCCGATCCGCCGCTTCTGGTTCGAGCCGCCGTTCCATCCCGGCGGCTCGGTGCTGCTGCACCGCCAGCCCGACCAGGTCTGGCGGATCGATTTCCAGCTGGGCTGGGACGCCGACCCGGACGCCGAGAAGGACCCGGAGCGGGTGCGGGCCCGGGTCGCCGCCTTCCTGGGGCCGGAGGTCGCGTTCACCCTCGACTGGGTCAGCGTCTATACGTTCCGCTGCCGCCGGCTGGAGCGGTTCCGTCACGGCCGCATCCTGTTCCTGGGCGACGCGGCGCATCAGGTCAGCCCCTTCGGCGCCCGCGGCGGCAATGCCGGCGTGCAGGATGCCGACAATCTCGGCTGGAAGCTCGCCGCGGTCCTCGGCGGGGACGCGCCGGAGACGCTGCTGGACAGTTACGACGCCGAGCGCATCCCGGCCAACGACGAGAACATCCTCCATTCCACCCGGGCCACCGATTTCATCACCCCCAAGACCGAGGCCGGCCGCGCCTATCGGGACGCGGTGCTGGAGCTCGCGGCGCGGCACGGCTTCGCGCGCGCGCTGGTCAATTCCGGCAGGCTGTCGCGCCCTGCCGTGCTGAGGCAGAGCCCGCTGAACACGCCCGACGACGCACCCTGGTCCGGCGGGCTGCCGCCCGGGGCGCCGGCGGTCGATGCGCCGCTCG
>DAHWNE010000365.1 GCA_027340195.1 Acetobacteraceae bacterium
TGCCGGCCCCAAGGGCGTTCGTAGGCGAGCGATGCATTTTGGAGAACCTGGCTCGGGCACGCTGGCCCTGGAGAGGAGACATGAGGAGGCATCAATCGTCTTGGGAAAAAATCCATGGGGACCGAGGGTCACCCGTCCCGCGGTGCCACCTTCAAGGCGTACATATTCGTTGCGGTCCGTAAGGTGACCTACGATGTCGAAACGGCGCATCGTCAGGGTGCTGTGTGAGGCGGACCAGGCTCCCACTTGCGAATGGTCGGGGTCGAGAAGCAACGTGATCGTCCCTTGAGGGTCGATCATCAGTGTCGCCGGCGTCGCCGAACCCAGATCCATCGATGGCTGATGATCGGACTCGGGACCCGCTAGCCAAAATCGACCCCGTTCGGAAAGCGCTCCTGTACTCATCATTCTCTCCCGCGGCCCGACGCGATCTTGCCTGAACCCGTGACGGTAACACATGTCGGGCTAGGGCCAAGCCGCGGCTGTTCGGGGACGCCGTCAACCAGACGTTGCAGGTAAGCTGGGATATTGCGGAACGGCATTCCTGGCGGGATAGGATCGGACACCATTTTGTTCGCTGAGGCCATTCCCGAATTGATATCTGAATTGACTCTGCGCCCCGGGCCCAACCGGCCAACATCGCCGCCGCCGCACGCGAGCTCGTCGCCAAGCGCGACGCCTGGCTCAACCCGCCCGATCTGGTGGAGCGCATCCCCGAGGTCGTCCCCGGCTTCCCCGACCGCATCGTCCCGCGCAACGCCAAAGCCGCCGCGCTTCTCAAGACCCGCACGCTCACCAACCTCTACAACACCCGCGGCACGCCGGAGGGCACCTGGCTCGACGCCCTCCACCGCGCGCTCGATGAAGCCGTCGCCGCCGCCTATGGCTGGCCCGCCGACCTGCCGGATGACGAGGTGCTGAGCCGCCTGCTCGCCCTCAACCGCGCGCGCGCCACCGCCGCTCCCACGCCAACCCGGCGCGCGGGCAGTCCCGCAAGCCCCGGCGATCCGGATTGAGCAAGCCGGGGATAGGGCTACGTCGCCGCGCGCGAACTCACCGCCGCCTCGAGGACCTGACGGATGAACCGCTGATACGGAACCCCGCGACTCGCGGCGGCCTGGCGCACCGCCGCCAGCAGCGGAGCGGGCAGGCGCATGTTGACCCGCCGGTCCTTGGCTCCGAACGCGAACCGGACGGTCTGCATTCCCGACAGGTCGTATTCGGTCAGATCGGAGTCGGCGATGAACGCCTCCGCCGCCGCGTCACTGGTCAGATCGGGGAGTTTCTTCTTCATCGTTAGCCCCTACCGCCCCGCGCTCCACGCCCCGTCGATCGGCAGCGCGGCGCCGTTGATGTCCGCCCCCGCCGGCCCGCACAGGAACGCCGCCAGCGCCGCCACCCGCTCGGCCGCCACGAACCGCCCGGAGGGCTGGCGGGCGCCGATGAACGCCGCCTCCGCCGTCGCCCGATCGGCCCCGGTCCGCGCCATCTCGCCCTCCAGCCGGGTCTCGATCGCCGGCGTCAGCACCGTGCCCGGGCAGAGCGCGTTGCAGGTGATCGCCTCGCGCGCCACCTCCAGCGCCACCGCCCGGGTCAGCCCGATCAGCGCCGTCTTGGTGGTGATGTAGTCCACCCGGTTGACGGTGGCGAACATCCCATACACCGAGGCCAGGTTGACGATCCGCCCCCAGCCGGCCCGACGCATCCCGGGCAGGGTCAGGCGGATCAGATGGAACGGGGCGGACAGATTGACCGCCAGCGCCGCGTCCCACGCCTCCGGCGCGAAGGCATCGACGGCGGCGAAGCCGCGCACCACCGCGTTGTTGACCAGAATATCCGGCGGCCCCAGCGCGGCGGTGGTGGCGGCCACCAGGGCCGCGATGGCGGCCGGATCGCGCAGATCGGCGTCATGCGCCGCGACGCGCGCCCCGGCCGCGCGCAGCGCCGCCAGCGCGGGCGCGGCATCGCCGAGCCCGTGCAGCATCACCGCCGCCCCCTCGGCGGCCAGCGCCTGCGCGATCGCCAGCCCGATGCCGCCCAGCGATCCGGTCACCAGCGCGGTCTTGCCTTGCAGGGTCATCGGCGGTTCCTCCCGCCGGGCAGCCTGCCGCCGGGCGCGAGCCGGCGCAACCGGCGGAGGGTGCCCCGGCGCGGGCCGCGCTATGCTGGGCCGAACCGATGCGGAGCGCGGGATGCAAGCGGACGATCTTTCCGGCCTCGAGACCGATGGCGTGGCGGTCCTGCCCGGGCTGCTGGATGGCGAGGCCTGCGCGCGGATGGCCGCGCTGTGGGACGATCCCGCCCGGTTCCGCAAGCAAGTGGTGATGGGCGCGCATGGCTACGGCCAGGGCGAATACCGCTATTTCGCCGATCCGCTGCCGGAGGCGGTGGCGGCGCTGCGGCGCGCGCTCTATCCGCGGCTGGCCGCGATCGCCAATCGCTGGGCGGCGGCGCTGGGCTGGGACGCGCGCTTCCCGCCCGATCACGCCGCCTACCTGGCCCGCTGTCACGCCGCCGGCCAGCGCCGGCCGACGCCGCTGCTGCTGCGCTACGGGCCGGGCGATTACAACCGGCTGCACCAGGATCTCTACGGGGCGGAGTGGTTCCCGGTGCAGCTGGTGATCCTGCTGTCGGCGCCGGGGCGGGAGTTCACCGGCGGGGAGTTCGTGCTGACCGAGCAGCGGGCGCGGATGCAGTCGCGGGCCGAGGTGGTGCCGCTGGGCCAGGGGGACGCGGCGGTGTTCGCCGTGCGGGAACGGCCGATCACCGGGGGTCGCGGCGTGGCGCGGGCGGTGATGCGCCATGGGGTAAGCCGGGTGCGCTCGGGGGGGCGGATGACGCTGGGGGTGATCTTCCACGACGCGGCGTGAGCCGCTACCCCCCCAGCAGCACCGTCGCCACCGCCTGCGCCGCGATCCCCTCGCCGCGCCCGGCAAACCCCAGCCGCTCGGTGGTGGTGGCCTTCACCGAGATCGCGCCCTCCGCCACCCCCAGCAACGCCGCCAGCCGCGCGATCATCGCCGGCGCGTGCGGGCCGATCTTCGGCCGCTCGCAGATCAGCGTGACATCGGCATTCGCCAGCACCCCGCCACGGGCGGCGATCCGGCCCGCCGCGTGGCGCAGGAAGCGGGCGCTGTCGGCATCCTTCCAGGCCGCTTCCGAGGGCGGGAAATGGCGGCCGATATCGCCCTCGGCCAACGCGCCGTAGATGGCGTCGCACAGCGCATGGATGCCGACATCGGCGTCGGAGTGCCCGGCCAGGCCGCGCTCGTGCGGCACCGTGACGCCGCACAGCACCAGGGGACGGGCCGGGCCGAAAGCGTGCACGTCGAAGCCGGTGCCGACGCGGGGGATCATTCTGCCCAGCAGGGCGCGTTCCAGGCGCATCCGGTCCTCGGGGTAGGTGAGCTTGATGTTGTCTTCCGACCCCGAAACCACCGCGACCGCGAGACCGGCCGCCTCCAGCACCGCGGCATCGTCGGTCAGGCCCGGCGGCGCGACGGCATGGGCGGCCATCAACGCGGCGTAGCGGAAGGCCTGCGGGGTCTGGGCGCGGAACAGCCCCTCCCGCGGCACCGTGGCGGTGATCCGGCCGTCGGCCACGCGCTTCAGCGTATCGGCCACCGCCACCGCGGGGATGGCGCCGTCGGCGGTCTCCAGCGCCGCCAGCAGCGCGGGGATGGTGTCGGGCGGAATCAG
>DAHWNE010000413.1 GCA_027340195.1 Acetobacteraceae bacterium
TTGCCGCGCAGCCCGGTGACCACCGCCACCGGCAGGTTGCGGGCGACGAGCACCGGGCCTTGTTCGATATGCAGCTCGAACCAGGCGGCAAGCCGGGCCGGGTCGAGCAGCCGCGCGCCCTCGGCGATGGCGGGGACGTCAGCGCCGGTCGCCGCCATCGCCTCGGCCAGGGTCTCGCCGTCGCCCAGCCGTGGGGTCGCTAGATCCTCGGCACCGAGGTCGCCGAACAGGGCCGAGGAGCCGAGATAGGGGCGCCCGAACCAGGCGCTTTCCTCGCCGCGCAAGGCGAACAGGCACAGATCCCGCCGCCGTCCCGGCAGATCGCGCAGCGCGGCCAGCGCCAGCAGGCCGGCGACGACGCCGGCGGCGCCGTCGAAATTGCCGCCTTGCGGAACCGAATCCAGATGCGAGCCGCAGGAGACGGACGCCAGGCCCGGGTCCGCGCCGGGCAAGGTGACCACCAGATTGGCCGCCCGGTCGCGCCGGGTGGCGAGGCCCAGCGCGTGCGCCGCCGCGGCGATGTGATCGAGCGCGGCCGACTCGGCGGCGGCATAGCTTGGGCGGGTGATGCCGGTGCCGTCCCAGCCGATACGGTGCAGGGCGGCGAACAGCGCCTCCGCGCTGGCGGCGGCGTCGGCGGTGAGGCTTGGTTCAGGCAACGGGGTTCACCCAGGCGAGTTCCGGTTCGTCGGTTTCCTCGGTGCGCATCGCCCCGGTCAGCTCCGAGACGCGGGCGATGTCGTGGCGTTCGCAGAACCGGTCGAGCCCGGCGATGATCGCGTCCATCGCGGTCGGATCTCGGAACGTCGCGGTGCCGACCTGCACCGCGGTGGCGCCGGCGAGCAGATATTCCACCGCGTCGGCGGCGTCGGCGATGCCGCCGCAGCCGATCACCGGGATGCGAACGGCGCGGGCGCATTGCCAGACCTGGCGCAGCACGATCGGCTTGATCGCGGGTCCCGACAGCCCGCCCAGCACGTTGCCCAGGCGCGGGCGGAAAGTTTCGGTATCGATCGACAGCGCCAGGATGGTGTTGGCCACCACCAGCGCGTCGGCGCCGGCGGCCTCGGCCGCGCGCGCCACCGGGGCGATCTCGCCAACGTTGGGCGTGAGCTTCACCCATAGCGGGAGTGCGGTCGCCGCGCGCAGCGCCCGGACCGCGGCCGCGGTGCTGTCCTCGCGCATTGCGAAAGCCTGGCCGTCGGCTTCGAGATTGGGGCAGGAGATATTGGCCTCGATCGCCGCCACCCCGGGGACCGACAGCGCCGCCGCCAGGCTGGCGAACCCTTCGGCGGTGGGGGCGGAGATGGAGGCGACCAGCGGCGGGGCGAAGGCGGCGAAGAAGGGGACCGTATGTTCCAGAAAATGCGCCACCCCCTGGGAGGGGATGCCGATCGAGTTCAGCATCCCGCCGGCGGTCTCGGCCACCCGCGGCAGCGGATTGCCGAGGCGCAACTCGCGGGTGATCGTCTTGGTGACAAAGGCCCCGAGCCGGTTGAGGTCGAGCGCGCGGGCCATCCCCTCGCTGAAGGTGCCGGAGGCGGGCATCACCGGGTTGGCCAGGGTCAGCGTGCCGATGCGAACCGAGAGATCGGTCATTCCAGCGCCTCGCGCGCGTCGAAGACGGGACCATCGTAGCATACTCGGCGATGCAGCACCTGGCCGTCGACGCGGAAGGACCGGACGCAGCAGAAACACATCCCGAGGCCGCAGGCCATCTGCTGTTCCAGCGCCACCATCGCCGGGATGCCGAAGCCTTGCGCCAGCCGGCGCACCACTTCGAGCAGCCGTGCCGAGCCGCAGGTGAACAGCGCATCGCAGCGTCCGTCGGCGATCATGCCGCGCAGCAGGCGCTCGACATGGGCCGGGCCGGAGGTGCCCTCGGCATCGGTGACCGGGATAACCCGGGCGCCTGCGGCGCGGAACGCATCGTCGGCCACCATCAGCGACGGGCGGCGGGCCGACAGGATGGCGGTGACCTCCATTCCGCGCGCACGGGCCGCGGCGCCGAGCGGGGCGAGGGTGGCGAGGCCGGCGCCACGGCCGAGGGCGACGATGTGGCGCCAGCCTGGCTCCAGGGTAAAGCCGTTCCCGAGCGGGCCGAGCAGATCGAGGCGGTCGCCGGGGACCAGCCCGGCAAGGCCGCGTGTGCCGATGCCGGTGACCTTGAACAGGAACGAGACCTCGCCGCTGGCGGGATCCGCACCATAGACGCTCATCGGCCGGCGCAGGAACGGCGTGCCGGCGGGGGAAGCGGGGCAGAGCAGCTGGAAGAACTGGCCCGGGCGCGCCTGCGAGGCGGGCGCGCCGGCGCGCACGCGAATACGGTGGTATTCGGCGTTGAGGGATGCGCTTTCGAGGACCTCTGTCTGCTGGACGGCGACCTCGCCGGTCATGTCAGCGCGGCACCGCGGCGTTCCGGGATCAGCAGCGCCATTGCGATGAGGTCGATGATGTAGAGGACCGCGAGCAGCGCGATGGCGGTGGGGAAGCCGTGTTTGGCCAGAATGCCGCCCACCACCACCGGGCCGAAGCCGCCGATGAAGCGGCCGATGTTGAACAGCACGTTCTGCGCCGTCGCGCGGGCGGCGGTGGGGTAGAGCTCGCTCATCAGCGCGCCGTAGCCGCCCAGCATCCCGTTGATGAAGAAGCCCAGCACGGCGCCGCCGATCAGCAGGGCGCCGGGCGATGCAAGGCGCGAATAGAGCACCACCATGATGGCCGCACCCAGCATGTAGCCCATGAAGCTGGGGCGGCGGCCGATGCGGTCGGCCAGGATACCGAAGCACCAGATGCCGAGACCCATGCCCAGGATCGTCACCACGATCCAGCTCGCGGTGCCCACCAGACCGAGGTGCAGCTTGCCGTTGAGGTAGCTCGGCAGCCAGATCATCACGCCATAGTAGCCGAAGTTCTGCACCCCGCAGAGGATGATCATGCCGAGGCTGATTTTGGCCGTTGCGGCATCGGCGACCAGCAGGCGCAGCGATTGTGCCTCGCTGGTGGCGTGCTTGCGCTCGAACAGCGCGGGCTCGTGCAGGCGGCGCCGGATCAGGAATGCGGCGAGTGCCGGGATGATGCCGACGGCGAACATCCCGCGCCAGCCGATCAACGGCAGCAGGGCGGGGGTGACCAGCGCGGCCACCAGCACGCCCGCCTGCCAGCCCAGTCCGACATAGGAGGAGACGCGGGCCCGCTGCGAGGCCGGCCAGGCCTCCGCGGCCAGGGTCATGCCGATGCCGAATTCGCCTCCCAGGCCGAGGCCGGCGATGGCGCGGAAGATGAGCAGCTGGGTGTAGCTCTGCGCCAGGGCGCAAGCGCCGGTGAACACCGCGAACACCAGAATGGTCCAGGTCAGGACCCGGACCCGGCCCAGGCGGTCGGCCAGGGTGCCGAACAGGATCCCGCCCACGACCGCGCCGACCAGGGTGTAGGTGAACAGCGCCCCGATCTGCGTCGGAACCAGGTGCAGCGCATGGGCGATCGGGCCGACCATGAAGCCCAGGATCAGCAGGTCGAACCCGTCCATGGCGTAGCCGACGGCGGAGCCGAGAAGGGCGCGGCGGGCTTCGGGGGTGATGGTTTCGGTGGCGGTGGTGGCGGACAAAGCGGCGGGTCCTTCAACAGCAAAGGGGAGGAATGGCTTTTCGGCGATGCGGGTGTCAAGCGTCTTGGGCGCAGCGGAATGAGGCTTCCCGCCATGTCCGTCGCCGGCGCGGCTCCACCGCGCGGTCCCGGTAGCCATAACGGCGCAAACCGGCCATAACCGCCCTGATCTCGGCGCGTTTCGCCGCAGGAGCCGTTGCAATGACATCCACCTGGACCCCGACCTCATGGCGCGCCCGCCCGATCCGTCAGGCGCCCGTCTATCCTGACCCGGCTGCCCTGGCCGGGGTGGAATCCCGGCTACGGACTTATCCGCCGCTGGTGTTCGCCGGTGAGGCGCGGCGGTTGAAGGCGGGGCTGGCCCAGGCCGCCGACGGCCGCGCCTTCGTCCTGCTGGGCGGGGATTGCGCCGAGAGCTACGCCGAGTTCACCGCCAACATCCTGCGCGACAGCTTCCGGGTGCTGCTGCAGATGGCGGTGGTGCTGACCTTCGGCGCCTCGGTGCCGGTGGTGAAGATGGGGCGCATGGCCGGGCAGTATGCGAAGCCGCGATCCTCCGACACCGAGACCCGCGACGGCCAGACCCTGCCCAGCTATCGCGGTGACATCATCAACGGGCCCGAGTTCACCGCCGCCGCGCGGGTGCCAGATCCGGCGCGGATGGAGACCGGTTATTTCCAGGCCGCGGCCAAGCTCAATCTGCTGCGCGCCTTCGCCTCCGGCGGCTACGCCGATCTGCACGAGGTGCATCGGTGGAACCTGGGTTTTGTCGAACGCTCGCCGCTGGCCGATCGCTACCGCGATCTTTCGGCGCGGATTGATGAGACGCTGGCCTTCATGGCCGCCTGCGGGATGACCAGCGCCACCACGCGGGATTTGCGCGAGACCGATTTCTATGTCGCGCATGAGGCGCTGCTACTGCCTTACGAACAGGCGCTGGCGCGGGTGGATTCCACCACCGGGGACTGGTACGGGTGTTCGGCGCATTTCCTTTGGATCGGCGACCGCACGCGCCAACTGGATGGGGCGCACGTGGAGTTCCTGCGTGGGCTCGGCAATCCGCTCGGCATGAAGGTCGGCCCGACCCAGGAAGCCGATGACCTGCTGCGCCTAATCGACCGGCTCAATCCGGCCAACGAGGCGGGCCGGCTAACCCTGATCGCGCGTATGGGCGCGGACAAGATTGCGGCCAGGCTGCCGCCGCTGGTACGCGCGGTGGAGCGCGAGGGGCGCAAGGTGGTCTGGATCACCGACCCGATGCACGGGAACACCGTCACCGCCGCCGGCAATCTGAAGACCCGCAGCTTCGATGCGATCCTTTCCGAGGTACGGGGCTTCTTCGATATTCATGCCGCGGAGGGAAGCTGGGCCGGTGGCGTGCATGTGGAGATGACCGGTCAGGACGTGACCGAGTGCATCGGCGGAGCGCACCGGCTGACCGAGGCCGATCTCGGCCAGCGATACGAAACGTTCTGCGATCCGAGACTGAATGCCGAACAGTCGCTGGAACTCGCGTTCCTGGTGGCCGCCGAGCTGAAGCGCCGGCGCGAGGCGTCGGCACCAGCGCTGGCGGCCCAGTAGGCGGCGGCGTCGCCGGACCGGCGCCGCGCGCCACGGGAGGGGGCCGATGAGTGACGATGCGGAGATTTCCGCCCGCACCGACGCCTATTTCAACCGCACCCGCGCGATCGTCGCCCGGTTCGGCGACAAGCAGGTCACCTACGCGATCTTTCTTCGCCGGCCGGTGATTTCGGCGCCGCGGCTGATGCTGGACTGGCTGCGGACCGTGGTGCAGAGGCGGGGGGTAGAGATCGACGTGCAGCTGCTCCAGCCGGAG
This sequence comes from Acetobacteraceae bacterium, assembly GCA_027340195.1. GTDB lineage: Bacteria > Pseudomonadota > Alphaproteobacteria > Acetobacterales > Acetobacteraceae > JAJZVS01. The sequence continues at coordinate 5,444 of DAHWNE010000413.1, forward strand.
GGAGCCTGGGTCGGCGCCGGCGAGCCGATCGTCTATCTCACCGGCAGCCTGCTCGCGCTGTCCGACCTGGAAACGATCCTGCTGCAGAAGCTCGGCCCCGCTTCGGTTGCCGCGCATCACGCCTATCAGATGTGTCTGGCACTGCCGAAAGTGGCGTTCCTGGCGATGGAAGCGCGGCACTGCGCGGGCGCCGAGATGCAGGATATGATGGGCTACGCCGCCGCCACCGGCAGCGCGGCGGCGAAGCGGGAGGGCGCACGCGGGTTCATTGGCAACGCCAACGACATGACGGCGCATTGGTTCGGCAATCCGCGCGGGCTGGGCACCATGCCGCATTCGCTGATCGGCTATGCGGGATCCACCCTGCGCGCCGCCGAGATGTACCGCGAGACCTTTCCCGACGAGCCGATGACGGTGCTGGTCGATTACTTCGGCCTCGAGATCACCGATGCGCTGGCGGTCTGCGCGCGGTTTCCTGACCTTGCTGCATCCGGGGGGCTCTCGTTCCGGCTGGATACGCATGGCGGTCGGTTTCTCGAAGGCCTCGATCCGGCGGCATCCTACGCGGTGCTGGAGCGGCACGTGCCGGGCGCGATCCGGCGCTACCGTTCGGAGACCGAGCTTCGGTTCCTGGTCGGCACCGGGGTCTCGGCGGCGGCGATCTGGCGGTTCCGGGAGGCGATGGATCAGGCCGGCTACCGGGCGGTGAAGATCGTCGCGTCCTCGGGCTTCGGGGTGGAGAAGTGCCGGGTCATGGCAGACGCGCAAGCGCCGATCGACGTGGTGGGCACCGGCAGCTTCATTCCCGATGCCTGGCACGAGACCTACGCGACCGCCGATATCGTGGCCTATGACGGCGCGCCGCTGGTGAAGCTGGGCCGCGAGTTCCTGCTGCGGCGGTAGCGGCGGTCAGGCTTCCCGGGCCTTTATCATGCGTAGCGGCGTGTAGCTCAGCAGCAGGGTCGAATCGGAGCGCAGCACCTGGTTGCGGGTGCGCACCAGCCCGCGCCCGGGGCGGGAGCGCGATCGGCGCGCCTCGATCACCTCGCATTCCACATGGATGGTGTCCCCGACGCAGCAGGGGGCGTGAACGGTCAGCTGCATCTCCAGGAAGGCGAAGCCGGTGTGTTGCATCGTGGCGTGGACCAGCAGCCCTTCGGCGAAGGCATAGACCATGGCGCCGGGCACCACGCGGCGGCGGATGTCGCTTTCCTCGGCCAGGAATTCCTGGTTGGTGAACAGCACCTCGGTCATGCCGGTGACGCCGATGAAATTGACCAGGTCGGCTTCGGTCAGGGTGCGCCCGATGGTGCGGAAGCGGCGGCCGAGGGGGAGGTCCTCGAAGCAGAGTCCGAGGCCCAGGGTTTCCAGGCTCATCGCGCGGTCTCCAGCGGGGGCGGGGGTGTTGGTACCGCGGTTTCGCCGCAGGAACCAGGGCAGGGATCGCCGCGGCGGGGAACATCCGATAGGCTCCCCCGGAACCCGGGGCCGTCGGCCCCGCCCTGCCATCCGGAGGACCGCCCATGACCGATGCCGCCGATTACACTCCGCCCGAGGTCTGGACCTGGACCAAACCGAGCGGCGGGCGGTTCGCCAGCATCAATCGCCCGATCGCCGGGGCCACCCATGAGAAGGCGCTGCCGGTCGGGCGGCATCCGCTCCAACTCTATTCGCTGGCCACGCCGAATGGGCAGAAGGTCACCATCATGCTGGAGGAATTGCTGGCGCTCGGCCATTCCGGGGCGGAATACGACGCGTGGCTGATCCGCATCAGCGAGGGCGATCAGTTTTCAAGTGGATTCGTCGCGGTCAACCCGAACTCGAAGATCCCGGCGCTGCTGGACCGCAGCGGTCCGAGCCCGATCCGGGTGTTCGAGTCGGGGGCGATCCTGATGTATCTGGCCGAGAAGTTCGGCGCCTTCCTGCCCACCGCCACTGCGGCACGCGCCGAGTGCCTGTCGTGGCTGTTCTGGCAGATGGGCAGCGCGCCCTATCTGGGCGGCGGGTTCGGGCACTTCTATGCCTATGCGCCGAGCAAGATCGAATACGCGATCGACCGCTTCGCAATGGAGGTGAAGCGCCAGCTCGATGTGCTCGACCGACGGCTCGCAGAGAGCGCCTATGTCGCCGGCCCTGACTACACCATCGCCGACATGGCGATCTGGCCCTGGTACGGCGGGCTGGTGAAGGGGGCGCTGTACGGGGCGGGCAAGTTCCTCTCGGTGCAGGACTATACGCATGTACAGCGCTGGGCCGATGCGATCGCCGCCCGCCCGGCGGTGCAGCGTGGGCGGATGGTCAACCGGGTGAACGGCGAGCCGGCGGAGCAGCTGCACGAACGCCACGACGCCGGCGATTTCGCGACCCGGACCCAGGACAAACTGGGCGCGGCGTAGCCTCGGCGCGGTCAGCCGGCCAGCAGGGTGCGCATCGCACCCCACTGGCCGAACAGCCGCAGCAGCACCCGTATCGCGCGCCCGCGCGGGCTGGCCAGGGCCGGATCGCGGTCGAGCAGCAGCGCGGCGTCCTGGTGCGCCATCAGCAGCAGGTGCTCATGCGCGTCCGGGTCCGCCAAGCGGAAGCCGGGCTGTCCGGCCTGGCGGGTCCCCAGCACGTCGCCGGCGCCGCGGAGGCGGAAATCCGCGTCGGCGATAACAAATCCGTCCTCGGTGTCGC
>DAHWNE010000433.1 GCA_027340195.1 Acetobacteraceae bacterium
GCCTTCATAGACCTTGACGACCTTGCGGCACGAGACTTCAGCCATGAAACGCTCCCTTTAGCCTTTTGTTGCGCCGGCGGTCAGCCCGGCTATGTAGTAGTCCATCAGGAAGGCATATACCAGGATCGGCAGCGCCGAAGCCAGGATGTTGGCCGCCATGATCCGCCCCCAGTCCAGCACGTCCCCGTGGATCAGGGTGGAGACGATGCCCGCCGTCAAGGTCATCTGCTTGGCGGTGAACAGGAACGCCAGCGGATAGAGGAAATCCCCCCAGCAGACGGTGAAGGCGAAGATGGTGGCGGCGATGATCCCGGGCATCGCCACCGGGATGAAGATCTTCCACAGCATCTGCAGGTGGGAGGCGCCGTCGATCATCGCAGCCTCGTCGAGCTCCTTGGGGATCGAGCTGAAATAGCCGATCATGATCCAGGTGCAGAACGGCACCGACAGGGTGGGCCACACCAGCACCAAGCCCCACACCGAATTGATCAGGTGCAGATTTGCCAGAACGCGGAACAGCTGGATGAACAGCAGCGATTCGGGAACCAGATAGGTCAGGAACACCCCGGTCGCGAACATCTGGCTGCCCCAGAAGCGCATCCGCGCCAGGGCATACGCCGACAGCACCGAGATGATGATCGTAAGCGCCACCACTATGATCGTGATCTTCGTGCTGTTGAGGAAGAACGTTTGGAATTGCCTATTTTCGATGATCGAGAGGAAATTGCCGAGGTACGGATGATGGACGAACCAGGGGTCGGTACCGGCGCCGATTTCCTTGGAGGTCTTAAGCGAGGTGATCAGCTCGAAATAAGGGGGGATGAGAAAGCCGATGGCGAAGATGACCAGCATGGTATAGCTGGTCCAGAGTGCCCAGCGACGTTCCCGCGCCAGGCTGGGCTTGCGCCCGTGCCACTGCGAACTGCCGCCGACGGTGAGTGTCGAGCCGCTCATGTTACATGGCCTCCCGGCTTCGGCGGTTGACTCCGCGCAGGATGAAGATAGCGAAGATTGCCAGGATCGGGAAAATGAAAAGGCTGACAGCGGACCCCATGGGGATATTGCCCGCCCCGATTCCCACCTGGAAGGCGTAGGTGGCGAACACCTGGGTGGTGTTCGCCGGCGCGCCGGCGGTCAGGATTTCAACGATATCGAAATTGGCAAAGGTCACGATCAGGCTGAAGAGCACAGTGATGCTGATGACGTTTTGCAGCAACGGCAGCGAGATGTAGCGGATCTTCTGCAACCCGGTGGCACCGTCGATCGCGGCTGCCTCGTAGAGCTGATCCGGGACCGATTTCAGCGTCGCAAGGTACATAATCATGAAGAACGGGGCGCCGAACCATACGTTGACCACGATGACCCAGAACCGCGCCCATCCGGTCAGCGCGAGCCAGGGCACCGCCTTGATGCCGAGGTGGACGAGAATCCAGTTGATCGCGGAATAGCTGCCCGAGATCATCCACCACCACCCCAGGGTCGAAAGCGCCGGCGGTATCACCCAAGGGACCAAGAGAAGCCCGCGCCAGACGCGCTGGTCGCGTCCGTGGATATTGTGCATGACATGAGCCAAAATAAATCCGATGACGGCTTTGAAGAACACCGCCGTGACGGCAAATAGGCAGCTCTGGAATATAACGAGGTGAAACGTTTCGCTGGTCAGCAAATACTCATAGTTGAACAGCCCGATGAAGCGGGACATATCCCGACTCAACATGGACAGGTAGATCGAATAGAAGAACGGATAAACGACCATTCCCAGAATAAGCGCAAACAGCGGGATGCACATCGCGAATGCGATGGAGGACCGGCGCCGGGCGAGCCGATGCAGGGCGCTCGTCCGGGTGCTGAGTGCGGCGGCGGGAAATCCGGTTGTTGCGTCGGCCATTGGGATCAACTTCCTTGGAGACGGTCGGGAAGTCCAGGCCGGGGGTCGCCCCCCGGCCTGCCGGCACTACATGTTGATGTAGCCGTTGATCTCGTGCTCAGCCCAGTCGAGCACATCCTTCATCTTCTGATTCTGCTTAGTCAGCTTTGTAACCATCACGTTGAAAGTGGCGTTGCTGAACAACTGCGAGGCGATCCGCGGCGGAGCGGGCGTGCAGCTCGCGTTAGACACGGAATCATGCCATGGCCGGATCGGATAGTTATACACGGTGCCCACCGGCGGACCTTCGGTGGACCAGATATTGAAGTTGTGCATGCTCATCAGCGGCGGAATGTCGTAGCCGGCTGACGCGTCGCAGAGCTTCTGCACCTGCGGGCGCTGTTGCAGCCAGGTCAGCAGCTCCTTCGCCGCCGCTTGGTTCTTGCTGAATTTCCAGATGCCCCAGAAGAACGGGTCGTACGGAATGGCGCGCGCCTTGGGTCCGACCGGGCTGGGGAAGGTCCAGCAATCGGCGGCCACCTTCGGCGCGTCGCGGCGGGCAACGAACCAAGCCGACGGAGGATTGAAGATCAGCGCGGACTTTCCGGAAATCAGCGCCCGATTGTTGGAGGCGTCATTGTAGGAGGCGGTATCGGCCGGCAGGTAGGGTACTAGCTTCTGCATGTATTCCAGAACTTCCATCACCGGCTCCGAACGCACGGTGATATTGCCCTTCGCATCGACCAGCGCGGCCCCGTAGGCGCGCATCAGACCGCCGCTGAAATCCACCGAGTCCGACGTCTGACCGATGCCGATGCCGAAATGCAGCCCGGCCTTCGCCGCCGCCGGGGCAAGCTTCAGCATCTCCGCATAGGTCCAGTCCTTCGCCCCCGCGGTCGCGCCGGGCTTGGCGGGATACCAGGACTCGACGTCGATACCCTGCGACTTGAAGAAGCTGATGCGTCCGCAGGCCGGCTTGTACTGCGAGCCGACACTGGTCGGCAGCGCCATCCAGTGTCCCTTCACCTGCGCCATGTACTGCGCGGCCGGGTCCATCGGGCCATATTGCTTGATGAGCCCGTCCACCACGTCGTCCATGACGATCAGGTGCTCATGATAGTGTTGGACATCCCAGACCGAGAACGCCATCACGTCGTGGCCGGTGCCCGACAGCGCCTCGGCGGCCTGGGTCAGCGGCAGCTTGCTGTTGGCTGAGCCTGCGCTGAGCAAGTCGAGCGTCACATCGACCTTGTTCTTCTTGCCCCACTCGGCGACGAGCTGCTTCATCACCGGGTTGGCGGCCGGGACCCAGTGGTCCCAGAACGCGAGCTTGAGCGAGCCGGCCGCATGGGCAGTGCGCACATGCACAAGCGGCAGCGCCGCCGCGGCCACACCGGCCTTGAGCGCGTCGCGCCGCGACAGCCGGCCGGCTGATTTCCTTATATTCATGGACGTCGATCCTCCGAATCGTCGGGTCGCCCCGACACCGTGGGTGCCGCGCCCCTGCGCGACGCCCCGACTATCGCCTCCCTGTCATGGGCTGGCAACCATGCCCGGTCTGTGGCAATCCCCCGCCGTCCCCGTAGCGAGCATCCCCGGCATGTCCTCCAAGCCCGCCTATCGGCGCGTCCTGCTGAAACTCTCCGGCGAGGCGCTGATGGCGCGGCGCGAATACGGGCTGGACAACGACATGGTGCGCGCGATCGCCGCCGATATCGGCGCCGTCGTCGCCCTCGGCGTGCAGGTCTGCGTGGTGATCGGCGGCGGCAACATCTTCCGCGGCGTCTCGGCGGCGGCGGCGGGGATGGAGCGCGCGCAGGCCGATTACATCGGGATGCTGGCCACGGTGATGAACGCGCTGGCGATGCAGGCGGCGCTGGAGGCGCATGGCGTCGCCACACGGGTGCAGTCGGCGATCCCGATGTCCTCGGTCTGCGAACCCTATATCCGCCGCCGCGCCGAGCGGCACATGGAGAAGGGCCGGGTGGTGATCTTCGCCGCCGGCACCGGCAACCCGTTCTTCACCACCGACACCGCCGCCGCCCTGCGCGCGGCGGAGATGGGCGCCGACGCGCTGTTCAAGGGCACCCAGGTGGACGGCGTGTACAGCGCCGACCCGCGCCGCGACAAGGCGGCGACGCGCTACGAGGAACTCACCTACCAGACCGTGCTGGCCGACCAGCTGGCGGTGATGGACGCCGCCGCGATCAGCCTCGCGCGGGAGAACAAGCTGCCGATCGTGGTGTTCAACATCCACGCCCCGGGCGCCTTCGCCGCGGTGGTGCGCGGGGAGGGCCGGTTCACCCGGATCCACGAGCCGGAGGCGGCATGATCGGCCGCACGACAGCTTGAAATCGCGGTGAATCTGGCGTTCCAGGCGCGACTGGGCTACGCCGCCCCGCAACGGCGCCCATTACCACCACGCACCGGGAGGCTGAGATGCCCGCCGACCTCAACGCCCTGAAACTGGACCTGACCCGCCGGATGGATGGCGCGCTGGAGACGCTCAAGCGCGAATTCGCCGGCCTGCGCACCGGCCGCGCCAGCCCCGCCCTGCTGGAGCCGGTGCGGGTGCCGGCCTATGGCAGCGAGGTCCCCCTCACGCAGGTCGGCACCGTCGGCGCGCCGGAGCCGCGGATGCTGACCGTCCAGGTCTGGGACCGCGCCCTGGTCGGCGCGGTGGAGCGCGCCATCCGCGACGCCGGCCTCGGCCTCAACCCCGCCGCCGACGGGCAGATGGTGCGGGTGCCGATCCCGCAGCTGACCACCGAGCGCCGCGCCGAGCTGGTCAAGGCCGCCCATAAATACGCCGAGGGCGCCCGGGTCGCGGTGCGCGGGGTGCGCCGCGACGGCATGGAGCAGGTCAAGGGCTACGAAAAGAAACATGAGATCGGCGAGGACGTCGCCAAGCGCTGGCACGAGGACGTGCAGAAGCTCACCGATCAGTACGTGAAGAAGGTGGACGACGCGCTGGCGGAAAAAGAAAAGGACATCAAGCAGGTCTGACCGCCGCATGATCCACCCGCCGGCGCCGCCCACCCACGTGGCGATCATCATGGACGGCAACGGCCGCTGGGCCGCGTCCCGCCATCTGCCGCGCCTCGCCGGCCATCGGGAGGGCGCGCGCGCCGTCCGCCGCACCATCGAGGCGGCGATCGACCAGGGAATCGGCTGGCTCACCCTCTACGCCTTCTCCTCCGAGAACTGGCGCCGCCCGCGGGCCGAGGTGACCGACCTCACCGGCCTGCTGCGCCAGTATGTCCGCTCCGAACTCGCCGAGCTCGCCGAAGCCGGGGTGCGCCTCAGGATCATCGGCGAGACCGGGCGCTTCCCCGCCGACATCCGTGCCGATCTCCAGGCCGCCGAGGCGCGCACCGCCGGCAACACACGGCTCAACCTCACCGTCGCGCTCTCCTACGGGGCGCGCGCCGAGCTCGCCGCCGCCGCCCGCGCGCTCGCGCGGGAGGTCCGCGCCGGCACTCGCGACCCCGAGACGATCGACGAGGCCGCGCTGGCCGGCCAGCTCTTCACCGCCGACATGCCCGACCCCGACCTGCTGATCCGCACCTCCGGCGAGCGGCGCCTGTCCAACTTCCTGCTCTGGCAATGCGCCTATGCCGAATTCGTGTTCCAGGACGTGCTCTGGCCGGACTACGACGCCGCCCGGCTGGCCGAGGCGCTGGCCGAATTCGCCGGGCGCGAGCGCCGCTTCGGAGCCCGCCCTGGCTAGCCCGACGCCCTGGGCCGATCTGCGCCTGCGCCTGTTCTCGGCGCTGGTGATGGTCCCGCTGGCGCTGGTCGCCATCTGGATCGGCGGCGCTTTGTACGACGGGCTGATCCTGGGCGCCGCGGCCGGGCTGGCAATGGAATGGGGCGGGCTCTGCCGGGGCGGCCCGGCCTGTCACCGGCGGGTGGCGGGCGGCGTCGCCTGGATCGCCCTGGCCGCGGCGGCGGCGCTGTGGTTGCGCGCGGACCCGCTGGTCGGACGGGCCAATATCGGCTTCCTGGTGGTGGTGGTCTGGGCCAGCGATATCGGCGCCTACCTGACCGGGCGGGCGCTGGGCGGGCCGAAGCTGGCGCCGGCGATCTCCCCGGGCAAGACCTGGGCCGGCGCCGCCGGCGGGCTGGTTGGGGCGGCGCTGCTGGGGGTGGGGATCGCGGCGGTGCACGGGCTGCGCCATCCCGGCCCGCCCTGCCTCGCCCGCGCGGCGGGTCTCGCGGTGGCGGTCTC
>DAHWNE010000450.1 GCA_027340195.1 Acetobacteraceae bacterium
GGTGGAGGCCGCCCGCGCCGCCGAGGCCGCCGCGGTGCTGACCGCGGCCGGGGAGATGGTGTTCCCGCTGGGCCGGATCGAGGCCGCCGCCGCGCCGGCCGCGCAGGCCACGCTGCGCCTGACTCCGCGAGCGGGCTGGCCGGGATGAAACGCCCGGTCGGCGTGCTCATCAGCGGGCGTGGGTCCAACCTGGGCGCGCTGCTGGCGGCGGCGCGGGCGCCGGACTACCCGGCGCGGATCGCGCTGGTGCTGTCCAACCGGGCGGATGCGCCCGGGCTGGCGCTGGCGGCGGACGCGGGGGTCCCGGCGCGGGTGATCGCGCATCGCGAATTCGGTGCCGACCGGGCGGCGCACGAGGCGGCGCTGGACGGGGCGCTGCGCGCGGCTGGCGTGGAGATCGTCTGTCTGGCCGGCTATATGCGCCGGCTGACGCCGTTCCTGGTGGGCGCCTGGGCGGGGCGGATGCTGAACATCCATCCCTCGTTGCTGCCGGCGTTTCCGGGGCTCGAGACCCATGCGCGCGCGCTGGCGGCCGGGGTGCGGCTGCATGGCTGCACGGTGCATCTGGTCACCGAGGGGGTCGATGAGGGCCCGATCCTGGCGCAGGCGGCGGTGCCGGTGCTGCCGGGCGACACCGAGGCGACCCTGGCGGCGCGGGTGCTGGCGCAGGAGCACCGGATCTATCCGGCCGCGCTGGCCGCGCTGGCCTCCGGCGTGGCGGGGCCGGCGGCGGATGGCGCGGCGGCGCTGGCGAACCCCTTGCCCGGCGCCGCGTCGGCCGCCTAAAACCGCCGCACGCTTGAATCGAGGGGACCATGGCCCAGAGCCCGACCACCACCGGCCCGATCCGAGAAGACGCTTTTTTCGCCGACCGCGAGCGGTTCTGGCACAGTTGGACGCATTTCACGATCGGCGCGGTGATCTTCCTGGTCCTGCTGCTGGTGGCGATGGCGGTGTTCCTCCTGTAGCGGGCCGACGTCCGCTTCGCGCCGATTGACACGCCCGGACCAAGCTGGCATCGCGCCGCCCCGTCCTTCCCCCGACCGAGGCATCTCCGCATGGCCCGCCCCGAACTCGGCGCGAAACATGTCTGCGTTTCCTGCGCCGCCCGCTTCTACGACCTGGGCAAATCCCCCGCGGTGTGCCCGAAATGCGGCACCGAACAGCCGCCCGAGCAGCCGCGCCTGCGCCGTCCGCCCGGCCCGCCGCCGAGGACAAGCGCCTCGTCAAGAAGCCCGCGGGCGTCGTGGGCGCGGAGGACACGGATGCCGAGGTGGAGGGCGTGGGCGACGAGGCAGACGCCGACGTGATCGAGGACACCGACGACCTCGAGGACGATGCCGACGCCATCGGGCCGGATATCGAGGTCACGACCGACCGCGACGAAGCCGAGCGGTAGCGGGAAGGGGGCTTGGCCGCGCCCCCGGCGGCGGCGATGATCGCCGCCAACCGCCCGGGAACCAAGCTGATGTCCAGTCCAACCGTCCTCATCACCGGCGCCTCCGCCGGGATCGGTGCCACCTATGCCGATCGCTTCGCGCGCCGCGGCCATCCGCTGGTGCTGGTGGCGCGCGACGCCGCGCGGCTCGCCGCGCTGGCCGAGACGCTGCGCGCGGCGCACGGAATCCGGGCCGAGCCGCTGCCGGCCGACCTCACCGACCCGGGCGGATTGGCGGCGGTGGAAGCGCGCCTTGCCGGCGATTCGGAGATCGGCGTCCTGGTGAACAACGCGGGCGCGGTGGGCGCCGGCGGGTTCCTCGGTACCACCGCGGCGCAGATCGAGGCGCTGATCGCGCTCAACGTCACCGCCCTCACCCGACTCGCCGCCGCGGTGGCGCCGCGCTTCGCCGAGGCCGGAGGCGGGGCGATCGTCAATGTCGGCTCCATCGTCGGGCTGATGCCGGAGCGCCCCTTCGGCATCTACGGCGCCACCAAGGCCTATGTGCTGGCGCTGTCGCAGACCTTGCAGGCGGAGCTCGGCCCGCGCGGGGTCTATGTGCAGGCGATGCTGCCGCCGGCCACCGCGACCGAGATCTGGCAGCGCGCCGGGCGCGATACCAGCCGGCTGCCGCCGATGATGGCGGTCGATGCGCTGGTGGATGCCGCCCTGCTGGGCTTCGACCGGCGTGAGCCGGTCACCATCCCCTCGCTGCCCGACTGGTCGCAATGGGAGGCGCATGACGCCGCGCGCAAGGCGATGGGGGCGAATCTGTTGCAGCCGCGGGTTTCGGCGCGCTACCGGTAGCCGGACGCTCGCCGCCGCCTATCCGGGCTTGCCGGCGTCGGTGGTGAACGGAAGATGGCCGCGGCGGGTCAGCCGGGCGCGCGTCGCCTCGGCTGCCGCCGGGCCGGGCACCAGGCGGAACGCCGGCCCCTCGATCGGGGTGAGGGTGGCGCGATCGACCAGCACCGGATCCACCGGCGCGCCGGTATCGGCGCGGGCCAGCTGGACCGATGCGCCCTCCGGGGCGAAATGGCGGTTTCCCCAGGCCATCAGCGCGATCAGCACCGGGTGGAAATCGCGGCCCCGCTGGGTCAGCAGGTATTCGTGCCGGGGCGGGTGCTCCTGATACAGGTGGCGTTCCAGCAGCCCGGCTTCGACCAGCCAGTTGAGGCGGGTGGTCAGCACGTTGGGCGCCACGCCCAGGCTGCGGCGGAACTGCTCGAACCGGGTCAGGCCGTAGAAGGCGTCGCGCAGGATCAGGATCGACCACCATTCGCCCACCCGCTCCAACGCGCGGGCGATCGGGCAGGGCATGGAGTCGAAATGGATGCGTTGCATCGCGGGCGGATATGGCATCCCCGCTTGCATGATGCAAGAACTCTGGGCGCGGCCGTCCGCGCGTGGCACACTACGTCCTTCTCGGGGATCCCGCCCATGTCCGATCAGACCGGCTCCGTTGCCCGTGTCCGCGCCGCCCTGCTGGCGGGCGGACACCCCGACACCATCGCCGCCTTCCCCGACGGCACCCGCACCGCCGCCGATGCCGCCGCCGCGGTGGGCTGCGCGGTGGCGCAGATCGCCAAGAGCATCGTCTTTCGCGCCGGCGAGCGGGCCGCGCTGGTCATCACCTCGGGGGCCAACCGGGTGGACCCGGCGCTGGCGGCGGCGGCGCTCGGCGTGGCGCTGCGGCGCGCCGATGCCGACTGGGTGCGCGAGGCCACCGGGTTCGCGGTCGGCGGCGTGGCCCCGGTCGGGCATCTGGCGCCGCCGCTGATGCTGCTCGATCAAGACCTGCTGGCGCTGGAGCCGATCTGGGCGGCGGCGGGATCGCCGCGGCATGTGTTCCGTACCTCGGCGCCGGCGCTGCTGCGGTTGACCGGTGCGACGGTGGCCAGGGTGGCCGCCTGATCGCCGCCGATCTCCTCCAGCGTCACCGAGACCGACAGCGCCTGCCCCCCGCCACCCAGGATCAGCCCGCGCAGCGGCGCGATATCGGCATAGTCCCGCCCCCAGGCCAGCGTCACGTGCTCGTCGGCCACCACGATTCCGTTGGTGGGGTCGAGGTCGAACCAGCCGGCACCGTCCCACACGCTCACCCAGGCATGCGACTGATCGGCCCCCAGCCGACGGGTTCCCCCCGGCGGCGGGCGGGTGCGGATATAGCCCGAGACGTAGCGCGCCGGCACGCCCAGCTGGCGCAGCATCGCCAGCATCAGATGGGAGAAATCCTGGCAGACGCCCTCGCGCCGAGCCAGGGTCTCGCCGACCGGGGTGGCGACGGTGCTGACCCCGGGACGGAAGCGGAAGCCGGTGAAGATGCGCCGGGTCAGCGCCAGCGCCGCGGCGGCCACCGGCCGGCCGGGGGGAAAGCTCGCCGCCGCCCAGGCGCCGGCGTCGGGATGGGCGGGGGCGAGCGGGCTCGACAGCGCGAACTCCGCGACCGATGGCGGCACCGGCAGCGCGTCCCAGGCATGGGCGTCGCTGGGCGGGGCCGGGGCGGTGCGGGTCACTTCCGCGGTCGCGGTCACGGTCAGGGTCGCGTGCGGGACATCGACGAACAGCCAGCTCTGCCGGTTGCCGAAATGATCGGTGACGTCGCGCCGCCACGACAGCGGCGGGTCGGTGGCCAGCGTGGCGGCGCTCACCCGCTGGTAAGGCAGGGCGCGCGGGGTCAGATGCGCCAGATGGATCGAGAGATCGACCGCCGCCTGGTAGTCGTAGCGGGTGAGATGGGTCAGCCGGTAGATCACGCCGCCATCCCGTCGGTCATGCTGGCGGCGAGCAGGGCGAAATAGCGCCTTGTGATCTGATCGGAGAGCTGGCCCACCGCCTCGGCCAGCGCCCGCAGGCGCGGCGGCAGCGCCGCGGCGGCGGCGGCGGGATCGGCGGCGGCGATGACGCCGCCCAGCATCGCGTCCGCCTCGGCGCGCAGGGACGCGGCGATCGGGGCGAGGCCGGCCTCCCCGGCGGCAATCGCCGCCAGGTCGGCCTCCGCCCCGGCCAGCTGGAACGCCAGCCCGCGCGGGTTGTCGGGATCGGCCAGCAGCAGGTCCAGCGCCGGCCCCGGCTGCACCAGCGCCAGGTAGCGGGCGCGGTAGGTGATGGTGGAGTCGCAGAGTTCCAGCGCCAGCCGCAGCCCGTGCTCCACCCGCGCCGGCTGGCGCGCGGCGCCGGGGAAGGCCAGCGCCGCGGCCAGCTGCGCCGCGATCGCCCCGGCCCGCTCCACCCTCCGGCCGAGATCGAGGAAGAGCCAGCCGCCGCCGCGCACCATGTTCTCGGCCGCGAGGCCCGAGAGCATGGCGCTCAGCGCCTGCACCGCGCTCAGTGCCTGGCCGATTCGTTCGAGCAGGGTGGTCTCGTTGCGGGTGTCGATGCGCGCCAGTGCCGCCCGCGCCTCCCGCAGCCCGGTGGTGGCGAGCAGATGCATCTGCGCGGTCAGCCGGTCGCGCAGCAGGAAGATCAGCCGCGAGACCTCGCCGAGCCCCCGGCTGATCGCCCCTTGCCGGGCCGCCGCCTCCGGCAGCGCCTGCGCCAGCCGCGCCGGGCCGAGGCCGCGCACCCGCTCGGCATCGACCAGCCCGGCGTGGGTGAGGCAGTCGATCAGCACCTCGGTCTCGGCCGCCTCATGCGGGGTGGGGGCGGGGCTCGAGGCGCGGATCAGCGCGATTCGCAGCAGGAAGGCGCCCGCCTCCAGCCGCTCCAGGTAGCGGCCGAACCAGAAGAAATTATCGGCGACGCGGGAGGGCAGGGCGCCGGGGTCGCGGCGGATCGCGAGCCGCGGCACCCGGCCGGCGGCGGCGCCCTCGGCGGCGGCCTCGGCTTCGCTCAGCACCCAGACATCCTTCATCGCCGCGGGCGCCGCCGCCGATGTCGCCGCCGGGTCCGCCATCCGGCGCGCCAGCCCGCCGCGCAGGGCCCGCCAGCCGTCGTGGGTGCGGGCCAGGAACAGGCGCAGCCGATACGGCTCGGCCTCCAGCGTCTCGCCGGCGAGCCAGGGGACGGTGGCGGGTTCGGCGACCGTCGTGGCGCCGGCCAGCCGCAGCGGGTCCCCGATCAGCCGGCGGGCGAGGGAAGGCAGGGCGGCGCGCAGCCCGGCGGCTTCCGCCAGCGCGGCGCCGGGGTGATTGAGGATCGCCAGCCGCTCGGGCGGCACCGCGAGCAGCCCCGCCACCCCCTCGGTGCCGGCGGCGAGTTGCAGCGGATCGAGCGCCGCCCCCGGCACCCCGCGCAGCAGCACGCCGATCGGCTGCAAGCCGCGCAGGGTCTTGAGGAACAGCGTCCCCTCGCGCACCGTGAGATCGCCGCCCTCGACCAGCGCGCAGGACAATTCGCGGGCCAGCACCAGCTGGCCGAACCAGGCCGGGTCGGCGTGGCCGCGGGTGAGCAGCGCCACGCCCGCGGGCTCGGTCGCCTCCGGCGGCATCGCATCGCGGATGATCCCGAGCATGGCATCGAGGAACCCATCATGCGCGGCGATCGGCTGGCCGGCGAACAGCTCCGGCACCGTGCGCCCCAGGGTGCGGCGGTTGTCGATCGCCTGTCCGAGCCCGTCCGGCAGGCCGGTATGATCGGCCAGCACGACGAACGCCCCGTCGGCGCCGCGGGCGAGATCGGCCGCGTACCAGCGCAGCAGCGGTGCCGGCGGCGGCTGGTCCGGGTGGCGGCAGGGGCGCAGGAAGCCCGGATCGGCAAACACCGCCTCGGGCGGCAGGGCGCAGTCGGCGAGCAGGGTCTGCGGGCCATAGAGATCGGCCAGCACCGCCTCGATCACGCTGGCGCGCTGGGCGAGGCCGTCGGCGAGGGCGGCGAATTCCGCCGCGCCCAGGATCAGCGGCAGCGGATCGAGCGGCGGGGCCGTGGCGGCGCCCTGGGCCATCCCGGTGGCGTCGGCCTCGGCGGCCAGGCGGTCCAGCCTTGCCGCGCGCTCGGCCAGCACGTCGCGGCCGAGCTCGGCGATGGCGCTCATCAGGCGCCGCCAGGGCGGACGGAGCCCGCCATGGCCATCGACCATCTCATCAAGGGACATCGGCCGAAGCTGCCCTGTCGGCGGGTGCTTCGCAAGCTTGCCGGCGGCGCCGGGATGATCCCCCGCCTCAGCCGCGGTCGGCCCGGGCCGGATGGCGCGGCAGCTTGCGCGGCGCCGCCGGCCGTTCCTTGCCCCAGACGCGCGCGTAATAGGTATCGGCGAGCTGCAATGCCGCCACCGGGTTGTGGCCCAGCACCCGGTCCTTGGCCACCAGCACCGTGCAGGGCGCGGCCGAATATTTGAAGAACAGGCTGTCATGGCCGATGCAGAGGCCGAGCACGACGTTGAACTCGGCGCCGTGCGCATTCAGCAGTTCGGCCTGCGCGACCGGGTTGCACAACGCCTCGAACTGGCCGGGGCGGATTTTCTCCTGCTCGGTCAGGCCGAGCTCCTCCTTCGGGATCGCGCCGTTCTTGCAGGCGACGGAGACCACCTCGAAGCCGTGGCTTTCCAGGATTGCGGTCAGGGTCATGGCGTGATCGACGAAGCTGATGCAGTTGGCGATGCCGATGCGGCGATAGCCCATGCGTCGGGCGAAGGCGGCGATCTCCTCCACCCGGGTCCATTTGCAGTAGCCCTCGGCCTCGACCTGCGCCGAGGCGACGGAGATGCGCCTGGTCTCGGGATCGTCGTAGAGCGCGCGGGCTCGCGCCTGCGCGTCCGGGTCCACCTTGGACGGGCAGAAGCCGGGGCCGCGCGCCTCGGCCTCGCCCTGGCGGCAGGCCCGCACGCTGGGGGGACAATAGGCGCAGAAGGGGTCCTGGTAGGTCATGGCGCTTCCTCGGCGTTCGTTCGCACCCGCCAGCCTCGGGCCGGCCCGGCGCGGGCGCATTGATCCAGCGCAAAGGCGGCGGGCTGACGGCGGACGGGAAGCGATGTAGGGTGGCGAGATGTCGGTGCTGCTCGCGATTCTGCTGATCCTTGCCATGCTGGGCGTGCTGGGCGTGCTGTTCGCGGGGCTGCTGGGGGTGGCGCGCGGGGGCGGCGATCCGGCGCGCTCCAATCGGCTGATGCGCTGGCGGGTGGTGCTGCAAGCGGTGGCGATCGGGCTGTTCCTGCTGCTGCTGTGGGCGCTGCATCGCTAGCGGCGCGCGGGGGACCGGATGGGGCGGTGCATTTTGTGAATCGCTCCGTGGTCCCCCGTGGTCCTCAGCGCCCTCCGTGTTGAACACTCAGGGAAGCACAAGCGCCGCGGAATTGGCTCGGGGAGGCATATAGTTTCTAATACGCAACAATTAGGGCGCGCGTCATCGCTCGCTCCCGGGCATGCGCCTCACCCTCGGAACGGAACATGGACCTCCAGCAGATCCGGGATCGGCAGCAGCCCCATCCACACCGGCCGCTTGTCGTGACTGTAGCGCGGCTCGTGCTTGCGGGCGTTCTGCTGGAACGGGTGATCGGGAAACATGCAGTATTTCCGCAACACCTGCTCCTGGCTCATGGTCTT
>DAHWNE010000420.1 GCA_027340195.1 Acetobacteraceae bacterium
CGGCGCGGCCAGCGCGGCGCTGTGGACCGCGGTGACCGGGGCTTTGGCCGGCGGGGTGGGCGGCGGTGCCGGCTTGGGCGCGGCGGGCGCGGGGGCGGCGGTGACCGCCGGCATCACCGCGCTGGCGCCCGTGGACGGTGCCGTGGACGGTGCCACAGCCGGTGCCACCGGAGGCGGCAGGCTGCCGACCCCGAACAAGCCGGGCGCGGTGGCCGGCCGCGACGGGTCGGGCAGCGGGGCGGTTTCGGCGAGGTAGTGGGCGTGAGCGCGATCCTCGATCAACCCGGCCGAAATCGCGTGCAGTGCCGCCAGATCCGGCGCTTTCGGCACCGGCGGCACCGAGGCGAGGTTCGGGTAGGGCTGGTTCGCCCCCGGCAACGGCCCCTTCTGCTGGGCGATCACCCCGCCCTCCTGGCGGTGGAACCAGCCGGCCGGGTTCAGCGCGGCACAGCCGGACAGCGCCAGCGCCGCCGCCAGCGCCGGCCCCGCCCCGCGCATGGCCGCCATGCCTTGCCGGGCCTCGGTCCGCCCCGTAAAACCCGCTCGTTTCGTCATTGCCGGACCCGCCTTCACAGAAATCAGCGGCCGATGTAGCCGCTGCCGCCGCGCACGAAAAGGACACTCCATGGCCAAGCCCGACGCCCCGGACGCTCCCGGCTTCAAATTGCCGGACCCCGAGGTGGTGACCCGCTCGATGGCCGACATCGCCGAGCGCTCCCAGCGCCTGGTGCAGGAGTGGCTGTCCCGTCAGGCCTCGCCGGACAGCAGCGCCGATCCGCTCAATATCGGCGGCGCCTTCCTTGAGATGACCGCGCGGCTGATGGCCAATCCGGGCAAGCTGTTCGAGGCGCAGCTGGGATTCTGGCAGGACTACATGACGCTTTGGCAGAACACCGCCAAGCGCATGATGGGCATGGCGCCGGAGCCGGTGATCGA
Organism: Acetobacteraceae bacterium; assembly: GCA_027340195.1. Classification (GTDB taxonomy): domain Bacteria; phylum Pseudomonadota; class Alphaproteobacteria; order Acetobacterales; family Acetobacteraceae; genus JAJZVS01. The sequence continues at coordinate 937 of DAHWNE010000420.1, forward strand.
TGCCCCCGAAGGCGACCGCCGATTCAAGGACGAGGCCTGGCGCGACAACGAGGTGTTCGATTTCATCCGCCAATCCTATCTGCTGTCGGCCCGCTACATCCAGGACGTGGTGAGGGAGACCGAGGGGCTCGACCCCAAGACCGCGCAGAAGGTGGATTTCTACGCCCGCCAGTTCATCGACGCGATGAGCCCGTCCAATTTCGTGCTGACCAATCCCGAGGTGCTGCGCCGCACCGCCGAGACGGGCGGCGAGAATCTGCTCAAGGGCCTGTCCAACCTGCTTGGCGATCTCGAACGCGGCAAGGGCAAGCTGCGCATCAAGATGACCGACATGGAGGCGTTCGAGCTCGGCCGCAACATCGCCGTCACCCCGGGCAAGGTGATCTATCAGAACGACCTGATGCAGCTGATCCAGTATCAGCCCACCACCGAGACGGTGTTGAAGCGCCCGCTGCTGATCGGGCCGCCCTGGATCAACAAGTTCTACATCCTCGATCTGCGCCCGAAGAACAGCCTGGTGCGCTGGGCGGTGGCGCAGGGGCACACGGTGTTCGTGATCTCCTGGGTCAATCCCGATGCCGCGCTGGCCGAGAAAGGCTTCGAGGATTACATGACCGAGGGCTACCTCGCCGCGCTGGACGCGATCGAGCAGGCCACCGGCGAGCGCGAGATCAACGCGATCGGCTATTGCCTCGGCGGCACGCTGCAGGGCTCGACGCTGGCCTATATGGCGGCCCGGAAGGACAAGCGCATCGCCTCGGCCACCTTCTTCGTGACCATGTTGGATTTCGAGGAAGCCGGCGAGCTCGGCGTGTTCATCGACGAGGAACAGCTGAAATCCCTCGAGGACAAGATGAACCGGCGCGGCTATCTCGAAGGCTCGGAGATGGCCACCACCTTCAACATGCTGCGCGCCAACGACCTGATCTGGTCGTTCGTGGTCAATAACTATCTTCTGGGCAACGACCCGTTCCCGTTCGACCTGCTCTACTGGAACGCCGATTCCACCCGGATGCCGGCGCGGATGCACAGCTTCTACCTGCGCAAGATGTATCAGGAGAATCTGCTGAAGGATCCGGGCGGGATCTCGCTGCTGGGGGTGCCGATCGACCTGCGCGCGATCAAGGTGCCGGCTTATTTCCTGTCCACCCGCGAGGATCACATCGCGCCGTGGAAGAGCACCTATCGCGGCACCCGGTTGTTGGGTGGGAAGAACCGGTTCGTGCTGGCGGCATCGGGGCATATCGCGGGGGTGGTGAACCCGCCGGAGGGCGGCAAATACAGCCACTGGATCAATCCCGAGCTGCCGGCGGACCCGGAGGCATGGCTGGCCGGGGCGACCGAGATCGCCGGGTCCTGGTGGCCGGACTGGCATCGCTGGGTGAGCGCGCTGGCCCCGGAGAAAGTGCCGGCGCGGGTGCCCGGGGACGGCAAGCTCGCCCCGATCGAGGATGCGCCGGGGTCGTATGTAAAACTGCGGCTGAGCTGAGCGGGCGCAACTCCCGGATGGCGCGGGGCGCGTGATCCCCCCATCTTCGCGCCATGACCCAGCCCCTGTCCCCTGACGAGATGATGTGGCGGACCGTCACCGCCCGGGCGAGCGGCGATTTCCTCTACGCCGTTACCACCATGGGCGTGTTCTGCCGCCCCGGCTGCCCCTCGCCGCGCCCGCTGCGGCGCAACACGCGCTTCTTCGCCGATGCGCCTGCCGCCGAAGCCGCCGGGTTCCGCGCCTGCAAGCGCTGCGACCCGCTGGGCAGCCGCGCCCGGCTGGCGGCCCTGGTGGTGGCCGACGCCTGCGCCGCGATCGAGGCCGCGGAGACTCCGCCGCCGCTGGAGGCGCTGGCCCGTCGTGCCGGGTATTCGCGGTTCCATTTCCTGCGCCTGTTCCGCGACCATACCGGGCTGACCCCGCGCGCCTATGCCGCCGCGGCGCGGGCGCGCCGGTTGGACGCGGCGCTG
>DAHWNE010000023.1 GCA_027340195.1 Acetobacteraceae bacterium
GAACGAGCACCATGCGACCGCCACCTGCATGACTGTCTCGGTGCCGATGGCGCTGGCGATCATCGCGCGGGAGACCAAGCGGGCGCGGCTGCTCTCGCTCGGCAACCCGATCGCCAACCGGCCCGATCCGGTGCGGGTCGCCGAGGAGATGGCCTGGCTCGACGTGCTGTCGGGCGGGAGCACCGAACTCGGGCTGGTGAAGGGCGCAGCCTACGAGATCGCGCCCGCCAACTCCAACCCCGCGCGGATCATGCGCCGCTACTGGGAGGCGCATGACCTGATCCTGAAGGCGCTGTCTACCCATGACGGCCCGTTCTCATGGGAAGGCGAGTATTTCCACTATCGCCAGGTCAACATCTGGCCGCGCCCGATCCAGCAGCCGCATCCGCCGATCTGGATGACGGGGATGTCGGCGGCCACCGGCCGCGCCGCCGCCGAGCGCGGGCATGTGGTGGGCACCCTGCTCTCGGGCGGGATCGCGAAGCCGATGTTTGATGCCTATCGCGCGCGGGCCCGCGAGCTCGGCTGGGAGGCCGGGCCAGACCGGATGGCCTATGCCGCGGTGGTCGGTGTCGGCGCCACCAGGGCCGAGGGGTACCGCCGCGCCGACCTCATCGCCGGCTATGTCCGCACCGCCCCGGTGGTGGCCGAACCCTTCACCAACCCGCCCGGCTACAACACCATCCCGGCCAACGTCGCCATGCTGCGCCAGGGTCGCAAGAAGGGCCGCATCGTCGCCGACCGCAACGGCAACCTGATCGACGCGACGCGCGCCAGCGTGGAAGACCTGATGGCCACCGATACCGTCTTCGCCGGCACCCCCGACGACGTGTTCGCCCAGATCAAGGATTTCGACGCCCGCATGGGCGGGGTCGGGCATCTGCTGTTCTTCGGCCAGGGTGGCTTCCTCGATCATCGGGACACGGTGGAGAACCTGACGCTGTTCGCGCGCGAGGTGGCGCCAAGGCTGCGCGCGCTGCATCCGGAGCGCGCCGCGGCGGCGTAGGGGGATCCCGGCCCGGTATCCGGCGCCGGGCAGGCGGAAGAAGGACCGATATCGGAACAATAATCCACCCCATCCCGATTGACGCCCCTCACCCGCGGCGCGACATTTCCCGGACCAATCCGCCCGGAAGCCGCCCCGATGTCGCGCCTCGCCCTCGCCGCCCTCCTCGGCCTGCTGCTGGCGTCCAGCCTGCCCGCCCTCGCAACCGCGCAGCCGGTCACCGGGCGCTACGACATCGCGGTGCAGAACCTGGGCGACACCCCGATCACCGGCGCCTGGTTCCGCCGCGCCGGCACCCAGGCCTGGGGCAGCAACCGGTTGGACGGCCCCCTCGACCCCAACCAGCGCCAGGTGGTTCGCCTGTCGCCGCAGGGCGGCTGTCAGCGCGACATCTATGTCAGCTTCCCCGGCGGCGCCCATGCCGACAAGCTGAACCTCAACATCTGCGCGTTCGGCTCCACCGCCTTCGCCGCGCCCACCTCGGCGGCCGGCGGCGCCCACGGCATCACCGTCAAGAACCTCGGCAGCACGCCGATCGTGGGCTTCTACGTCGCCGCCGCCCCCGGTCCCGGCGGTCCGCTGGGGCCGAACCGCCTGACCGCCCCGCTCGCCGCCCACCAATCCGCCCACATCGCCCTCGACGCGAAGGGCTGCGTCTACGACATGGAGGCACAATACCAGGGCGGCGCGCGCGGGTTCCGCCAGGGTATCAATCTCTGCGCGCTCGATATCCAGAGCTTCGTCGCCCCCACCACCGCCACGCCGGCGGCGGCGCCGGCCCAGGCCCAGGCGCAGGCCGCCGCCCAGGCGCCGACCGACATCTACATCGTCAACCGCGGCCAGGACCCGATCATCCGCGCGCTGTTCCGCCGCGGCGGGATGCGTGGCGCCGGCACCAACCGCCTACGCGGCGTGCTGATGCCGGGCCAGCGCCAGCTGATCCGCCTGCCGCCCACCGACGGCTGCATCTATGACATCGGCGTCGCCTATCAGAACGGCGGCACCTCCGATCAGCTCGGCCTCAATGTCTGCGGCTATTCCGACGCGGTGTTCGCCGCTGCCCAGCCGGGCCGCGCCGCCACCGCCGCGCCCGCCTCGCTGCTGGTCCGCAACAGCGATCACGGCCCGGTGGTCGAACGCTTCTACCTCTCGCCCAGCACAGCCCCGGGCGACAGCTTCGGTCCCGACCGGCTCTCGGCCCCGCTCGGGCCGGGCCGGAGCATCCGCATCGCCCTGCCGCTGCCCGGCGAGGCCGCGCATTGCGACTACGACATGCGCGCCATCTACGCCTCCGGCGCGAAAGAGGACCGCTACCGGGTCAATATCTGCGCCATCGGCGGGGCGGTGTTCAACGGTCCCGTCGGCAATGCCCCGATCGGCAACACGACCGCCGGCGGCGGCCCGCATCCCGGCGCGCCGGCCCTCAGGGTGGCCAACGACTATCGGGTGCCGCTCGCGCATCTGTTCGTCTCTCCCTCCTCCTCACACCATTGGGGCCCCGATCGTCTGGCCGGCGCGGCGATGGTCGCGCCGCACACCACTGCCGCCGTCGCGGTGCCGGCGGGCGGCTGCGTGTTCGACCTGCGCGCCGTGTTCGACAACGAGGTCGTCCAGCAGATCGGCCGGGTCGATCTCTGCCGTACCCATCTGGTGCGGCTGATCGGGGCCAAGCCGGGCGCGCTGCTCGGCCGCGGCTCCGGCTTCTACATCTCGCGCGACGGCGACATCCTGACCAACAACCACGTGGTCTATGGCTGCCGGACGGTCGCCATCCTGCGCGATGACGGCCGCCCGCTGACGCTGCGCGTGCTGGGCCAGGACGTGCGCGACGATCTGGCCGTGCTGCGGGAGGACGGCGTCGCCACCGCGCCGCTGCGCTTCCGCGACGCGGCCATCCGCGTGGCGGGCGGGGAGACCGCGACCGCGCTCGGCTACCCGCTCAGCTTCGATCTCGGCGCCCAGCTCAAAATCTCCTCGGGCTTCGTCAGCGCCACCGAGGTCGCCGGCGCGCCGGCCCAGTTCCAGATGCAAACTCCCATCAACCCAGGCAATTCCGGCGGGCCGGTGCTGGACAGTTCCGGGGCGGTGATCGGCGTCAGCGTCGCCCAGCTGCGCCCGTCGCGGGCCGAGAACGTCAATTTCGCCGTGCGCGGGGACGTCGCCCAGCGCTTCGCCCGCTCGCTCGGGGTGAAGATCCTGCTCGCGCCGAAGGACGAGACCGCGAAGATGAGCCCGCGCCAGATCTACGCCACCGAGGGGCCTTCGGTGGTGCCGCTCGAATGTTTCAACTGACCGGCCGGTGCGCGCGCCGCGCCTGATCGCCGATGATCTGACCGGCGCGCTGGATGCCGCCGCCGCCTTCGTCCCCGCCGCCGGGCCGGTGCCGGTGTTGTTCGCCCCACCGGCGGCGCTGCCCGCGGCGGTGGCGATCAGTGCCGGCACCCGCGATGCCGACGAGCTCACCGCGCGGCGAGTGATGGCGCTGCTGGCACCGGTGCTGGAGGATGCCGACCCGGCGCTGCTCAAGCTCGACAGCCTGCTGCGCGGGCCGGTCGCGCCGATGCTGGGCGCGCTGCGGGGCGCGTTCGCCCACGCCGTGATCGCCCCCGCCTTCCCGGCGCAGGGGCGGGTGACCCGGGGCGGGCGGCAGTTCCGCGCCGAGGGCCGCGCCTGGCACGATGTCGGGGTGGATCTGTCGGCCGCGCTGGCCGCCGAAGGTCTCGCCCCGGTGCTGTGCCGTCCCGGCGATGCCGCCCCGCCCGGCGTCAGCCTGTGGGACGCGGAGACCGATGCCGCGCTCGATGCCGTGGTGCGGGCCGGACGGGCGCTGAGCGGACCCGTGCTCTGGTGCGGCAGCGCCGGGCTGGCCGCCGCCCTGGCCGACCGTGCCGCCGTTCCCTGCCCGGACCTGCCGCCGCCGATCCTGGCGCTGATCGGGTCGGATCACCCGGTCTCGGTCGGGCAGTTGTCGTCGGCCTGGAAATACGTCCACCGCCTGCTGCGTGGCGATGCCGAGGAGATCGCGCCGATCGCCCGTCGGCTGGCGAGTGGAAATGCCGCCGCCGCGGTGGTGGTGCCGCCGGGGCTGAGCCGCGCGGCGGCCGGAGCACGGATCGCGGCGCTGTTCGCTCGCCTGCTCGCCGGGATCGACCGTCCCGGCACGCTGATGGTGGCGGGCGGGGACACGCTGCGCGGGGTGGTCGAGGCGCTGGGCGCGCGCGCGCTGGAGGTGACGGGCGAGCGCGGCCCCGGCGTGCCGGTCTCGCGGCTGGTCGGCGGTGCGTGGGACGGGCAGACGGTGCTGTCCCGTTCCGGCGCGTTCGGCGATTCAGCCTGGTTGCTGCGGCTTATGGCGGCGCCGGCGGGACGCTAGACTCGCTCGATCAGCGCCGCGATCCCCTGACCCACGCCGATGCACATGGTGGCGATGGCGCGCTTCGCCCCCGCTTCCTCGAGCGCATTCACCGCCGTCAGCGCCAGCCGCGCCCCGCTCGCGCCCAGCGGATGGCCGAGCGCGATCGCCCCGCCATGAGGGTTCACATGCGGGGCATCGTCGGGGAGGCCGAGCTGGCGCAGCACCGCGAGCCCCTGGCTGGCAAAGGCCTCGTTGAGTTCGATGATGTCGATCTCGCCGATGGAAAGCCCGGTGCGGGCGAGCAGCTTCCGCACCGCCGGCGCCGGCCCGATGCCCATGATGCGCGGCGGCACCCCGGCGGTTGCCATCGCCACCACCCGCGCGCGCGGCGTCAGGCCGTGCCGCCGCGCCGCCGCCTCCGAAGCGAGCAGCAGTGCCGCCGCGCCGTCGTTCACGCCGGAGGCGTTGCCCGCGGTCACCGTGCCCGGGTTGCGGAACGGGGTCTTGAGTTTCGCCAGGCCTTCGAGAGTGGTGTCGGGCCGGGGATGCTCGTCGGTATCGATCACCGTCTCCCCCTTGCGGGTTTTCAGGGTGAGCGGGGCGATCTCGCGAGCGAAGAAGCCGCTGGCCTGAGCGCGGGCGGCCTTCTGCTGGCTGCGCAGCGCGAAGGCGTCCTGGTCGGCGCGGCTGATCTGGAACTCCTCGGCGACGTTCTCGCCGGTCTCGGGCATGGAATCGGTGCCGTACATCGCCTTCATCATGCCGTTGACGAAGCGCCAGCCGATGGTGGTGTCGTAGATCTCGGCCTGGCGGGCGAAGGCCTCGTTGGCCTTGCCCATCACGAAGGGGGCACGGGTCATGCTTTCCACCCCGCCGGCCATGACCAGCTCCATCTCCCCCGCGCGGATGGCGCGGGCGGCGGTGCCGACGGCATCCAGGCCGGACCCGCAGAGGCGGTTGATGGTGGAACCGGGGACCGAGGTGGGCAGCCCGGCGAGCAGGGTGGCCATGCGGGCGACGTTGCGGTTGTCCTCCCCGGCCTGGTTGGCGCAGCCAAGGTAGCAATCGTCGAGCGCCTCCCAGTCCACGCCGGGGTTGCGGTCCTTCAGAACCCGGATCGGGTGGGCGGCCAGATCGTCGGCGCGCACATCCTTGAGGACCCCGGCGTAACGGCCGATCGGGCTGCGCGCGAAATCGCAGATGAAGGCATCCGGCATGGCGGCTCTCCTCGGGGTTTCCGGCT
>DAHWNE010000052.1 GCA_027340195.1 Acetobacteraceae bacterium
CCGGCTACGCGGCGGCGCTGGCGCGCTGGGGCAAGCTGCCGCTGGCCGAGGTGATCGCGCCCGCCCTCGCCCTCGCCCGCCGCGGCCTGCCGGCCGATTGGTACACCACCCTCAAGGTCGGCGCCTCCGCCGCCGTGCTGCGCCGCTATCCCGAGAGCGCGCGCATCTATCTGCCGAACGGCCTGCCGCCCGTCGCGCCCTACCAGGGCGTGCCCGGCTTCTTCACCCTCGGCCGCCTGCCCGATACGCTGGACCGGCTGGCCCGGGCCGGGCTGCGCGATTTCTACGAAGGCGATGTCGCCGCCGCGATCGCCGCCGATGTGGCGGCGCTCGGCGGCTTCCTCGATGCCGAGGACCTGCGCGGCTGCGCGGCCCGGGTCCGTCCCGCCGCCGAGCACCGCTTCGCCGGCGGCACCCTGCAACTGACCGGCGGCCTCACCGCCGCCCCCACCCTGGTCCGGGTGCTGGAGCAGCTCCCGCCCACCGCCGGCGCCGGCCCCACGCCCGAATGGTTCGCCGCGCTGGCCGGAGCCCTGCGCACCGCCTATGCCGAGCGCCTGGCCGGGCTCGGCGCGGCCGAGACCAACGCCGCCGAGACCTGCACCACCCATCTGACCGCCTGCGACGCCGAGGGCACGATGGTGGCGATGACCTCGACCCTGCTCTCCTCCATGGGCAGCCGGGTGGTGCTGCCACGGACCGGGGTGCTGATGAACAACGGGGTGATGTGGTTCGACCCGCGCCCGGGCCAGCCCAATTCGATGGCCCCGGGCAAGCGTCCGCTCACCAACATGCTGCCGGTGATCCTGCGCCGGGACGACCGCCCGGTGCTGGCCGCCGGCGCCTCCGGCGGGCGGCGCATCCTGGCCGCGGTCACGCAGCTGCTGTGCTTCCTGGCCGGCTTCGGCATGGAGATCGAGGCCGCCGCGCATCACCCGCGCATCGACGTCTCCGGCCCCGACCTGGTCACCGCCGATCGCCGCCTGGATCCCGCGGTGCTGGCCGCGCTCGGCGCGACGGGACCGGTGGAGGTGGTGGAACACGGGGTGATGCCGATCAATTTCGCCTGCCCGAACGCGATCACCATCGACGCCGAGGGGGTCCGGCGCGGGATCAGCGATGCCGCCTCACCCTGGTCGGCGGCGGTGGCGCAGGCGGGGTAGGCGTGCGGGCGTCGCCTCACCCGCGCCGGCGGGTGTCCAGCACGTCGCGCAGCCCGTCGCCCATCAGGTTGAAGCCCAGCACCACCAGGAAGATCGCGAGTCCCGGGAAGATCGCCAGCCACGGTGCCTGGGTCAGGAACTGCTGCGCCGCGTTCAGCATCGACCCCCAGGAGGGAAACGGCGGCTGCTCGCCGAGGCCGAGGAAGGACAGCGACGCCTCGGCGATGATCGCCGTCGCGATCGACAGCGTGGCCTGCACCAGCACCGGGGCGGTGATGTTGGGCGCGACATGGCGCAGCGCGATGCGCCAGGGCGGGTTGCCGAGGGCGCGGGCCGCCTCGATGAAATCGAACGTCATCGTATCCAGCGTGGCCGCGCGCGCGACCCGCATGAAGACCGGCGCCGAGCTGATGCCGATCGCGATCATCGCGTTGCGCAGGTTGGGGCCGAGGAAGGCGGCCAGCGCGATCGCCAGGATCAGGAACGGAATCGCCAGCATGGCATCGACGATCCGGCTCAGGATCGTATCGGTCCAGCCGCCGGCGAAGCCCGCGACCAGCCCGGCCGGCACGCCGATCGCCGCGGCCATCAGGACGGAGAGGACGCCGGCGGCGAGGCTCGCCCGGGCGCCCCAGATCACGCGGGACAGCTCGTCGCGCCCGATCTCGTCGGTGCCCATCGGGTGCGCGAGCGAGGGCGCCTGGCGGATCGCATCCCAGCTCGCCGCGATCGGCGAATAGGGCGCGAGCAGCGGCGCGAAGACGGCGACGGCGATGAAGCCCAGCACCAGCGCGAGCCCCACCATGCCGGTGCGGTGGCGGCGGAACCGGCGCAGCCCGAGGCGGAACGGGCTGAGCGGCGCCGGTGCCGCGACGGGTCCGACCGCCGCGCTCATACCGGCCGCCCCAAATGTTGACCCATGAAGAACGGGTCAACGGCGGCCGGTATACCCGGGTTCCGCAGGAATCCGGGTATGCCGCGCGCCGGGTTGGCGGGCGGCGGCGCGCGATCCCAGCCGCCCGAACGGCCGGAAGAGTCGGCCATTCGCGCCGCCGGTATCATCCGCCGCGCAGCCGCGGGTTGATCACCGCGTAGAGCAGGTCGGTGATCAGGTTGATGAGCACGTAGAGCAAGGCGGTGACCAGCACCACGCCCTGGATCACCGGATAGTCGCGGTTGAACACCGAATCGACCACCAGCTTGCCGAGGCCGGGGATGTCGAACACCTGCTCGGTCAGCACCGCGCCCGAGAGCAGCAGGCCCAGCTGCAACCCGCCGAGGGTGACCACCGGGATCAGCGCGTTGCGCAGCGCGTGGCGCAGCACGACCCGGGTCTCCGACAGCCCCTTGGCGCGCGCGGTGCGCACATAGTCCTGCGCCAGCGCTTGCAGCATGGCGCTGCGGGTATGGCGCATCAGGATGGCCGCGATCGCGTTGCCCAGCACGAAGGCGGGCATGATGGTGGTTTCGATCGAGCGCAACGGGTCTTGCGCCAGCGGCACGTAGCCCGACGGCGGCAGCCAGCCGAGATCGACCGAGACCACCAGGATCAGCACGATGCCGAGCCAGAAATTCGGGATCGACAGGCCGGAGAGCCCGATCGCGTTGGCCGCCCAGTCCCAGGCGGTGCCCTGCTTCACCGCCGAGACGACGCCCGCCGGCACGCCGATCACCACCGCGAAGAAGAACGCCATCACCGAGAGCTGCAACGTGACCGGCAGCTTCTGCGCGATCAGCTCCGAGACCGGCTCCGACAGGCGCCAGGAATAGCCGAGATTGCCGTGCACCACCCCGTCCATCCAGTGCAGATACTGCACCCAGAGCGGCCGGTTCAGCAGCAGCTGGTCGCGGATCTGCGCGACCACATGCGGATTGCCCGCCGACTCCCCGGCCAGCAGCACCGCCGGATCGCCCGGCATCAGCTGCTGAAGGGCGAAGACGATGATGCTGACCAGGAAGATGGTCGGCACCAGCTGGACCAGCCGGGCGCCGATCGGCCCCTGCATCGACGCGGCCCGCTACTTCGCGAACCGCATGCCCTGCAACCGGATGATCCCGTCGGGCACCTGGCGGAAGCCGAGCAGGGTCTTCTTCAGCCCGACGATGTTCTTGGGCGACCACAGGTAGATCACCGGCATGTCCTTGGCCTCGATCGCCCACAGCCGGGCATAGATCGCCCGGCGCGCGGCGACGGTGGGGGCCGCGCGGGCGGCATCCAGCAGCGCATCGACCTTCGGGTTGTCGTAATGGCCGTAGTTGAAGCCGTAGCCGCTGTGCAGGAAGGAATACATGTTGCCGTCGGCG
>DAHWNE010000090.1 GCA_027340195.1 Acetobacteraceae bacterium
CTGCGCCATCCCATGCAGCTCGCGCAGAATATGGCCGGCCAGCGCATCATAGAGGGAAGCGGTATCCTCGCGCTTCGCCAGCAGCGACTGTCCGAACGCTGTCAGCCGCGCCGCATCGTCGATAATCCCGTAGGCGTGCAGGCCGAGCCGGCAGTTCATCGCCAGCTTGTCGCGGTTCGCCGGGGCGCCAGGCCCGGCACCACCATGTGCAGCGAAGAACGCATCGCAGATCGCGGCCTGCAACCCCGCCGGATCGCCCTCATGCGCGGCCACCAGCGCCAAAAGTCGCCCCAGCTCGACCTGCGAGGGAGAAAATTCGCTGCCGAACGGCAGCCGGGCGCGCGGTTCGGACATCACGCTGCGGGGTTGCGGCGGGTACACGAGGGACGGGCGCCCGGGCGACGAAACATGAGCGCCCTATACCCCGCCGGAGCGCGCGGCACGAGAGGAGCCGCGACTCGCAGTGCCTACGCCGCCTGCTCCAGCGTCGGCGCCACATCCGCCACCGTCACCCGGTGCATGTCCCGCACCTGCCGCGCATCGAACGGCCGCGCCCGGTGCATCGTCACCCGGTTGTCCCACATCACCAGCTCCCATTGCCGCCAGACATGCGCATACACGAACCGCCGCTGCGTCGCGTGCTCGGTCAGATCGCGCAGGAACGCCCGCGCCTCCGGCATCGGCCAGCCCCCGATCGCCCCGGCATGGGACGCCAGGAACAGCGACCGCCGCCCGGTCACCGGATGGCGCCGCACCAACCGCTGCGGCACCGGGGCGAAGCGGCGGCGCTCGTCCTCGGTGAAATCGTCGAACCCCAGCGCGGCGCGCGAGAACAGCTGGGAATGTTCGCAGACCAACCCCTCCACCTCGGCCTTGGTGGCGTCATCCAGGGCGTCGTAGGCGGCGCGCATGTCGGCGAATTCGGTATTGCCCCCCGCATCCGGAATCACCCGCGCCGACAGCGCCGAGTATTTCGCCGGCGTCGGCTTGAACGAACTGTCGGAATGCCACAAACGATTGCCGAGCCCGAACAGCCGGCGGCGATCCTCCCGCGCCAGCACCCGTCCCTCGCGGTCCAGGTTGGAGATGTCGTTGACGTCCATCGCAAGCCGCCGCTCGGCCCCCTGCGCCAGATCGCCGGTCGCCTGTTCCAGCGGGCCGAAATTGGCCGCGAACGCCTTCTGCTGCGCATCGTCCAACCGCTGGTCGGGAAACACCAGCACCGCGAACCGGTCCATCCCCGCCGCGATCGCCGCCGCCTCCGCGGCGCTCAACCCGCGGGTCAGGTCCACCCCGGTCGCCACCGCCGCGAACTCGGGGCGGCTCACCGGATCGACGGCTCGGATCTCCAGGCTCATGGCCGTTCCCCCCTTCTCAGCCCGCCCATTCCACTCCCGCCCCCCGGCAGCGTCCAGCCCCCGCCGGCGGCGATGAGCGGAGCGGCGTTCACCCTGCACACCGGGCTCGACCTGCCCGCGCTCGGCGAACACTGGCGGGCGCTGCAAGCCCGCGCGGCGCCACGATTCTTCCTCTCCTGGAGCTGGATCGGCGCCTGGCTCGAAACCCTCGGCACAATCCCGCCGGTGCTGGAAGGGCGCATCGACGGGCAGACGGTGCTGCTCGGCGTGGTGGTGCCGCGCCACCGGGTGGAGGCCGGGTTGATCCGCGTCCACGGCGCCATGCTGCATACCACCGGCGACCGCGCGCAGGACGTGATCGCGGTGGAATACAACGGCTTCCTGGTCGATCGCACCCATGAAGGCCGGATCGAGGCGGCGGCGGTCGCCTTCCTGCTGGGGCCCGCGCGGCTGGCGGGGCGGCGGTGCGACGAGCTGCACATCGTCGCCACCGTCGCGGCGGCGGAAGCCTGGCTGGTGCCGCCGGGGATGCTGGTGCAACACCCGGCGCGCAAGCCATCCTGGCGGGTGGACCTGGCCGCGGTGCGCGCCGCGGGCGGCGATTTCCCGGCCCTGCTGTCGGCCAACACCCGCCAGCAGCTGCGCCGGGCGCTGCGCGGCTACGCCGCCCGCGGCCCCCTCGCCGTCACCCCGGCCGCCGACGCCGCGACCACGCTCGGCTGGCTGGACGCGCTGGCCGCGCTGCACCAGGCCCAATGGCAGGCGCGCGGCGAGCCGGGCGGCTGGGCATTCCCGTTCTTCGCCCGCTTCCAGCGCCGGCTGGTCGCCGCGGGCGTCCCCGAAGGCCGGGTCGAGCTGCTGCGCGTGACGGCCGGGGGGCAGGAGCTCGGCTACCTGCTCAACCTGATCGAGGGCGATCACGCCATGGCCTTCGTCAGCGGCTTTCGCTTCGATCCCGATCCGCGGCTGAAACCGGGGCTGGTCTGCCACGCGCTGGCGATCGCCCGCCATGCCGAGGCCGGGCGCGCGATCTATGATTTTCTCGCCGGCGCCGCGCGCTACAAGGCAAGCCTCGGCCGCCCGGGGCCCGAATTCGCCTATCTCCTGATCCAGCGCCCGACCCTTATGACGCGCGCCGAGCACGCGCTGCGCCGGCTGTTGCGCCGCCCCGCCGGAGGGGATCAGGCCATCGAGGCCAGCACCGGCGCCAGCGCCGCCAGCCGCGCCGCCGGGTGAGCGGGGTTGCGGAAGCGCAGCTCCCCGCCCTCGGCCGCATCCGGCGGTTCCAGCCCCAGCAGCTCCAGCCGGGAGACGCAGGAGACCGCCGCCACCGGCCGCGCCTGCGGACAGGTCAGGAACTGCCGCGCCTCGCCCTCCAGCTCCAGCCGCTCGCGCAGGCCGCGCCATTCAGTACGGTCGGTATCCTCGATCATCATCGCCAGGATGCCGGGGCGGGTGCCGCTGAGCCGGGCCGGGGCCAGCGCGGTCATGCGCCGGCGGATCGCCGCCGCCACCTGATCCTCCCGCCCGGCGCGGGCGGCCAGCACCAACATGCCGCCGTCGGCGGCCACCGTGGCCAGATGCGCCTCCGGCCCCAGCTCCTGGCGCAGCGCGGCCAGCGCGGCGGCGGTGTCGGACTGGGCGCCGGCCAGCAGCAGCGGGTCCAGCCGCAGCGCCACTGCGGCGTCCTGATGCACGCCCGGCCCGCCCGACAGCATGGCGCGGATGCGCGCGTGCAGCGCGGCCGGCGCCATCGCCTCCGGCAGGGTCATCTTCAGCAGATACCGGCCGGGATGGGCGGCGAGCCAGGTCTGCAACTCGGCGTCGATCCCGTCCGCCAGCCGCAGCCAGTCGGCGCGCGGCACCAGCCGTCCGGCCTCGGCCGAGACCACGTCGCAGACGATCTCCACCGCGGCGCCGTCACGCTCGGCCAGCAGGTCGAACCCGGCGCCGTCGGCGATGCCGGCGAAGCGGACCGCGAAGCCGCGGGCGCGGTGGCGATGCGCGGTATGCGCCAGATGCAGCAGCGGGATCAGCGTCGCCTCCCCGGTGAGCGCGGCGGCGATGGCGTCGTCCAGCCGGGCGCGGCCAGCGGCGGACAGGCCGGGGGCGAGAGCGGCGATGCGCCCGGCCAGGGCGGCGAGGCGCGCTTCCCACGCCAGCGGAACCGCGCCGGGGCGGGCCAGCCGGGCCAGGGTGAGCTCGGCCAGATGGCGCTGGCGCAGCGCCTGGCCCTGGCGGCGGCCGGCGGTGGCCTCGGCGGCCAGGGCGGCGATACGGCTCCGCCAGACGCCGGCTCCGGCGAGGGCGATGAAGGCCCGGGCGGCGGCGGAGGCGGGCGGCAGGGACATGACGCGCTCCTTGGAGTGACGGCAACGTGATGCGCCGGCAATTCCTGAGCGTCAAGGTCGGGAATTGGGAGATTCACGAGTTGCTACCGCTGCGGGAGCGAGAATGATCGCCTGGGCAGATCATTGCCATGGGCAGGCGAACGGCATTCCGGGATCAGCCGGCGCGGCGTGATACCGGGCAGCAGCCGCGGAGCCGGGTGAACATCGTCAGGGCGGCGCAATGGACCGCCCGGGCCGCCCGCGCGGAGCCGCCGTGCCACAAATTATGAATGCAACCGATATGCCCCACCCCCCACCCTTGCCGCCCCCGCTCCGCCATGGACAAATGCCGCCGACCAACCGGAGGGACTGGCGATGGACGCCTCGCCGCTGAGCACCTATCTCGACTTTCTTGAAAAAGACATCCTCGCCTTCCAGCGCG
>DAHWNE010000437.1 GCA_027340195.1 Acetobacteraceae bacterium
GCCGCTCGACCTGGTGTTGCTCGCCGCGCGGGCCGGGTTCGCCGCCATCGGGCTGCGCCTCGCCCCGGCCGCGCCGGGCGGGGTAGCCTATCGCCTGTCCCGCGCCGAGCAGGCGGAGCTGCGCCGCCGGCTGGACGGCGAGGGCCTCCGCGTCCACGACGTCGAAATCCTCACCCTGGATCCGGCGTTCCAACCCGCCGCCCATGCCCCGCTGCTGGACCTGGCCGCGGTGCTGGGCGCGCGGCGCATCACCGTCTGCGGCGAGGACCCGGAGCCGGCCCGCATTGCCGCCAGCCTCGCAGGGCTTGCCGAACTCGCCGCCGCGCGCGGCCTCGGCATCGATCTCGAGTTCATGGGCTGGCGCGCGACCGCCACCCTGGCCCAGGCCGAGGCCGCGGTGCGCGCCGCCGATCACCCCGGCGCCGCGGTGCTGATCGACGCGCTGCACCTGGCGCGCACCGGCGCCACGCCGGCCGATGTGGCGATGCTGCCCGCCGCGCTGCTGGTCTCCGCCCAGCTCTGCGATGCGCCGACCGCCGCGCCGCCGACCCGCGACGCCCTCATCGCCGAGGCCCGCGGCGAGCGGAAACTGCCCGGATCGGGCGCGCTGCCGCTGGCCGCGCTGCTCGCCGCCCTGCCGGAGGCCACCGTGCTGTCCGCGGAAATCCCCCTGGCCGGGGTGGCCGACCCGGCGGAACGGGCGCGGCGCGCCTTCGCCGCTACCGCGGGCCTGTTCGCGGCAGACTCCACCCGATCGCCACCGGCACCCCCAGCAGCACCAGCGGGAACTGCAACAACAACCCCGAGATGATCGCGATCGCCAGCGGCTGCTGCATCCCCGATCCCGCCCCGATCGCCAGCGCCAGCGGCAGCAGGGTCAGAATCGCCGCCAGCGTGGTCATCGCGATCGGTCGCAGTCGGTTGCCCGCCGCCGCCGCCAGCGCCGCCCGCGCCGGCATCTCGCGCGCCAGCTCCACGTATTCCGACACGTAGAAAATCGCCAGTTCCGAGGAGATGCCGATGATCATCGTCATCCCCATCAGCGCGGTGATGTTCAGCGCCACCCCGGAGGCCCACAACCCGGTGAACACCGCGGTGGTGGACAGCAGCGCCGAGCCGATGATGATCACCGGCAACCAGATGCGCTGATACAACAGCAGCAGCAGCACGAACTCCGCCACCAGCGCCGCCAGGAACACCCGCAGCAGCCCGGCGAAGGCGATCTGCTGCTGCTTGTAGAGCCCGCCCAGGGTGAAGCGCATCCCCGGCGGCAACATCCCCGGCCGCGCCAGCACCCGGCGCACGTCGGCGATCGCGGCGCCGATCCCGCGCCCCTCGATCCGCCCCGTCACCGCCACCATCTGCTGCAGATTGTCGCGGTCGATCTCCGGCTGCCCCGATACTTCGTGCAACCGCGCCAGCATGGACAGCGGCAGCAGCGTCCCGTCGGGGGCGCGGATCGGCAGCGACGCGAGATCGGTGGTGGTCGCGCGCAGCCGCGCCGGCACCCATACCCGAACCCCCTCCATCCGATGCGCCCGCGGCACCACCGCCGCCACCGTGCCGGTCAGATACGCCGCCAGCTGCGCCCGCACCGCATCCGGAGTCAGCCCGACCAGTCCCGCCCGCACCCGGTCGATCCGAACCTTCAACGCATCGCCGGCCAGCACCACGCCCGAGCGCACCTCCACCACCCCGCGCAGCCGCGCCACCGCCGCGGCCACCCTCCGCGCGGTGGGGATCAGCGCCGCGGTATCGCCGGGGTCGAACAGCTTGATCTCGATCGGCTGCGGCACCGCGGTCAGATCGCCGATCAGGTCGCTCATCATCTGCGCGGTATCCACCGTCACCCCCGGCACCAGCGCGTGGATCCGGGCCCGCACCCGCGCCATCACCTGCTGGATCGGCGGCCGCTTGCCGGCAATCAGGCGGACGAAGAAATCGCCCTGGTTGGGCTCGTTCAGATCGCCGCCCAGCCCCATGCCGGTGCGGCGAGAGAACGTGTCCACCGCCGGATCGGCGCGCAGGATCGCCTCCACCTGGCGCAGCTCGCGATTGGTCTCGGAGAGCGAGGTGCCGGGCTTCGTGTGGTAATCCATCACGAACCCGCCCTCGTCCATCGCCGGCATGAACCCGGTCGGCACATGCGTATAGGCCACCCAGCCCAGCGCCAACAGCGGCGCCAGCAGCACCAGCAACACCCAGGGGCGCGGGATCAGCGCCGCCAGCAACCGCTGATGCGCCCGCCCCAGCCGCCCCGGCCCGGCCGCGCCCGGGTCGCGCCAGCGCGTGAAATCCACCAGCCCGCGCGCCAGCAGCGGCACCGCGAACAAGGTCAGCAGCATGGACACCACCAGCGCCGCGCCCATGGTCAGCGCCAGCGCGCGCGAGAACGCCCCGGTCACCCCGCCCAGGAACGCCAGCGGCACGAACACGATGATGGTCGCCAGGCTGGAACCGCCCAGCGGCACCAGGAACTCGCGCGCCGCGGGCAGCACCTTCAGCCGCGCCTCCGACGTCGCCACCCCGGCCCCGGCACGGCGGGCGATGTGCTCGATCATCACGATCACGTCGTCGATCACCAGCCCCACCGCGGCGGCGATCCCGCCCAGGGTCATGATGTTGAAACTCTGCCCGGCCAGCCGCAGCACCAGCACCGTGATCGCCAAGGTCGCCGGCACCGTCAGCACCGCGACCAGCGTCACCCGCCACGAGCGCAGGAACGCCAGCAACACCAGCCCCGCCAGCCCCAGCCCGATCAGCACCGCATCGCGCACCGAGGCCGCCGATTGCGTCACCAGCACCGACTGGTCGTACCAGGATTTCACCTTCACCCCCGGCGGCACCGGAAACCTGGCCACGATCCGGCGCACCGCGGCGGCAATCCGCACCGCGTTCCCGCCCGGCTGCTCATAGACGTTGAACAGCACCGCCGGATGCCCGTCCTCGGTCACCCGCACCCATTGCGGCACCACCGAGCGCGTCACCCGCGCCACATCGCCCAGCACCACCACCCCGCCCGGCCCCGCGCGCAGCACCGTGCGCCGCAGCGCCGCGCGCGAGTGGTAGCTGTCGTCGGCCAGCACCAGGAACAGCTTGTCATGGTCCTGGAGCCGCCCCACCGCGCGCAACACCCCGCCGGCGCGCAGCGCCGCCACCACATCCGGCAACGCCAGCCCATACGCGGCCAGACGGTGCGGATCGACCAGCACATGCAGCTCGGGCGTGGCGCCTCCCTCCACCCCCACCCGCTTCACCCCCGGCACCGCCGCCAGCAGCGGCGCCAGCTGGAACCGCACCAGCTCGCGCAGCCGCGCCGGCGAGACGCTGTCCGACGTCAGCCCATAGGAAATGATCGGGAACGTGGTCGGATCCATCCGCAGCACGCTCGCGGTGGTGCCCGGCGGGAGCTCGGGCATCACGTCATTGATCGCCTGCTGCACCTCGAGCGTGGTCTCGATCATGTTCCGGCCCCAGCCGAAATCGAGCTCCACCTGCGCCGACCCGCGCGAGGTCTCCGAGCGCACCGCCCGCAGCCCCGGCACGCTGTGCACCGCCTGCTCCACCTTGCGGGTGACCAGCAGCACCATCTGACTGGCCGGCCGAACCCCGGCGGACAATTCGATCCGCACCCGGGGGAACGAGACCTGCGGGAACAGCCCCACCGGCAGCCGCGTGGCGGCATACAGCCCGGCCGCCGTCAGCGCCGCCATCACCAGCAGAATCGCGCGGCGATGCCGCTCCACCAGGCCGATGAACCCCATCAGCGGGCGCCGGTCCGCACCGCCACGCCAGGCGCCAGCTGCCAGTTGCCGGAAACCACCAGCGGCAGCGAGGGCACCACCGGCCCGGCCACCGCGGTCCGCCCGCCATCCTCGGCCAGCACCCGCACGGCCACCCGCAGCGCGCCCTTCGGCCCCACCTGATAGACGTAGTGATGCCCACGCTGCCCCAGCACCGCATCCCGCGGCACGATCCAGCCCTCCGCCCAGCCGGTGCGAATCACCGCCCGATACGCCGCCCCGCCCAGCGGATCCGCCGCCGGCGCCACCGTCGCGTCCACCAGATGCGTGCGCGGGTCCACCATCCCGCCAACACCCACCACGCGCCCGGCAAGCGCCGGCCCGCCCTGCAACGGATCGAGCCGCACTGGATCGCCCGCCGCCACATGCGCCGCCGCCGCCGGAGGCACCCCCACGGTTACCAGCAACGCTCCGGTTTGGCTCAACGAAACCAGCGGCGCGCCCGCCTGCACCGCCGCCCCCTGCTGCACCGGAATCGCCGTCACCACGCCGGAAAACGGCGCCCGCACGGCCTGCACCGGCGTCCCGCCGCCCTCACGCCGCAACGCCTGCAACGCCAGCTCGGCATCGGTCACCGCCCCATCCGCCCGCGCCAGCTGATCGGCGGTCGCCAGACGCTGCGCGCGCAGCTGCGCCATATGCGCCCGCTCGCCACGCGCCAGCCGCAACGCCGCCTCGGCCCGCCGATAGCGCGCCACCACCGCCGGCGCCGCCGCCACCCGCGCCAACACCTGCCCGGTAACCACACGCTGCCCGGGCACCACCAACAAAGCCGCCAAAACGCCCTGATGCTGCACCGACAAACTCACCACCCCCCCCGGCGCCGGCGCCGCCGCACCATACGCCACCACCCGAACCGGCAACCGGCCCCGAACCGGCACCTCCGTCCGCACCCACACCGAAGGCGCGGCTGCCGCGAGAAGCAGCGCGAATATGGGGGCAAGGGGCGTGAGGGCGCGCGGAAGGCCAGGGGGGCGCTGCCCCCCTGG
>DAHWNE010000158.1 GCA_027340195.1 Acetobacteraceae bacterium
GGCCATCGGCCCGGCCCGAGGCCGCCGGAATGCCCCCTTTGGCCCGAATGGCGCGCCCGAGAAGATTCGAACTCCTAACCCCCAGATCCGTAGTCTGGTGCTCTATCCAGTTGAGCTACGGGCGCCACCGGGACGCCCCCCTTAGAGGAACCGCCCCAACCGGGCAACCCCCCTAATTCAGGAACATCTTGCCCGGGTTCATCACCCCGCGCGGATCCAGCGCCTGCTTGACCGCCCGCATCACCGCCAGCGCCTCGGCGCCGTGTTCCTGCTCCAGGAACTCCCGCTTGCCGATCCCTACCCCGTGCTCGCCGGAGCAGGAGCCGCCCAGCGCCAGCGCGCGGCCGACGATCCGCCGGTCCAGCGCCCAGGCCCGTTCCAGCGCGCCCGGCTCCGGCGGGACCAGGATCACGGTGTGGAAATTGCCGTCCCCCACATGCCCCACCACCGGCGCGGTCAGGCCGGAGGCCGCGATATCGGCCTTGGTGCCCAGCACCGCCTCGGCCAGCGCCGAGATCGGCACGATCGAATCCGTGGTCAGCGCCTTCGCCCCCGGCTGCAACGCCAGCGCCGCCCACAGCGCGTCGTGGCGGGCCTGCCACAGCTTCGCGCGCTCGGCCGGATCGGTCGCCCAGCGAAAGCCGCTGGCGCCGTGCTCGCGCGCGATCGACTCGGCCGCCGCGGCCTGTTCGGCCACCGCCGCCGGCGTGCCGTGGAACTCGAAGAACAGCGTGGGCAAGGGGGCAAGGCCGGTCAGGCGCGAATAGGCGATGCAGGCGGCGGTCTGCACCTCGTCCAGGAACTCGATCCGCGCCACCGGAATGGCCGACTGCATGACCTCGATCACCGTCCGCACCGCCGCCGCCAGGTCGGCGAACTGGCAGGTGGCGGCCGAGACCGCCTCCGGGATCGGGTGCAGGCGCAGGCCGATCTCGGTGATCACGCCCAGCGTGCCCTCGGAGCCGATGAACAGCCGGGTGAGGTCGTAGCCGGTGGCGGATTTGCGCACCCGCCCGCCGGTGCGGATCACTCGCCCGTCGGCCAGCGCCACCGTCAGCCCCAGCACGTTCTCGCGGATGGTGCCGTAGCGCACCGCGTTGGTGCCGGAGGCGCGGGTCGCGCACATGCCCCCCAGGGTGCAGGCGGCGGTGCCCGGATCGACCGGGAAGAACAGCCCCTGGTCGCGCAGATGGGTGTTGAGCTGCTCGCGGGTGACGCCGGCCTGCACCCGGCAATCCATGTCCGCGGCGCTGACCGCCAGGATCGCGGTCATGCGGGACAGATCGAGGGTAATCCCCCCGCGCACCGGCGTGACATGGCCCTCCAGCGAGGTGCCCGCGCCCCACGGCACCACCGGCACGCCGTGGGCGTTGCAGAGCGCCAGCAGGCGCGCCGCTTCGTCGGTGGTCTCGATGAAGGCGACGGCGTCGGGCAGCTGCGGCGGCTGGGTGTCCTGGCCGTGCGAGTGGTGCTCGCGCAGGCTGGCATTGGTGGTCAGGCGCTCACCGAGGAAGGCGCGGGCGGCGGCGAGCACGGCGGCGAGGTCAGCGGACATGGCGCGGATTCCGGCGGGAGAAGGGGATGCTACCCCGGTCGGGGCGGGGAGGGGGGATGGCGCGGGCGTCTCGACAACCCGGACCGGCTCCGGTCCAATGCGCGGCAAG
>DAHWNE010000439.1 GCA_027340195.1 Acetobacteraceae bacterium
CAGCGCCGCCTTCACCGGGCCCATCAGGTTGTAGTGCGCCACCACCCGCTCGCTGCCGTAGAAGGTCACGGTCAGCAGCGCACCGCCGTTCGGCATCAGCTTCTCGGCGAGATGCGCCATGCGGATGAAGCTGTGGCACGAGACATCCATCGCCAGCGCGAAGCCGGCGGCGGAGCTGTCGGCGACGCGCCCGTGCAGATCCTCGCGCGGGGCGAAGGCGAGCGCGTGCAGCAGGAAATCGATCCCGCCCCAGCGCTCGCGTGCCGCCGCGAACACCGCTTCCAGCTGCCCCGGTTGGCGCACGTCGCAGGGGCCGAGCAGCGTGGCCCCCAGCGTCTCGGCCACCGTGGCCACGAACGGGCGCGCCTTGTCGTTGAGGTAGCTGATCCCGAGTTCCGCTCCGGCGGCGGCGAAGGCGCGGGCGCAGCCGGCGGCGATGGAGGCGTCGTTGGCGACGCCGAACACCAGGCCGCGCCGGCCACGCAGATCAACCAGCGGCTTGTCCATCGAGCACCTCCTGGACTTCGGTTGCGATCATGGCTTCCTCGTCGGTCGGGATGACGAAGGCGGCGACGCGGCTGTCCGGCGCGCTGATCCGCCCGGCGCCGGCCGCGTTCGCCGCCGGGTCCAGCCGCATGCCGAGGAAGCCGAGGCCGGCGCAGACGGTTTCGCGCACCGGGGCGGCGTGCTCGCCGATGCCGCCGGCGAACACCAGGCCGTCGAGGCCACCGAGGGCGGCGGCGAGCGCGCCGGCCTCGCGGACGATGCGGGCGCAGAACAGCGCCACCGCCTCGGCCGCCCGGGGATCGGGGCTGTCGAGCAGCACGTGCATGTCGGGGGAGATGCCGGAGACGCCGAGCAGGCCGGAACGGTTGTAGAGCAGGTCGCTGACGGCGGCCGGGGCCATGCCGCGCTGTTCCAGCAGGTGCAGCACCACCCCGGCATCCAGCGCCCCGCAGCGGGTGCCCATCATCAGCCCGTCGAGGGCGGTGAAGCCCATGGTGGTCTCCACGCTGACCCCGCCGCGCATGGCGCAAAGGCTGGCGCCGTTGCCGAGATGGGCGGCGATCACCCGCCCCGCCGCCACCTCGGGGGCGATCACGCGCAGGCGGGCGGCGAGCCAGGCGTAGGAGAGGCCGTGGAAGCCGTAGCGGCGGATGCCGGCATCGTGCAGCGTGCGCGGCAGGGCGAAGCGCGTGGCCAGCGGCGGCATGCTGCGGTGGAAGGCGGTGTCGAAGCAGGCGACCTGGACCAGCTGCGGGTTGGTGGCGGCCAGTGCGCGGATCGGGGCCAGGTTGTGCGGCTGGTGCAGGGGGGCGAGCGGGGTCAGGGCATCGAGGGCGGCGAGCACCGATGGGGTGACGCGGACCGGGGCGGCGAACGCCTGCCCGCCATGCACCACCCGGTGCCCCACCGCGGCGAGCGGGGCGCCCGGCAGATGGGTGGCGACGAAATCGAGCAGGGTGCCGAGCATCGCCTCGTGGGTGGCGGCGGGGGGAAACTCCCGCCCCGGCAGCGCGGTGCCGTCGGCGGCGGTGGCGGTGAAGCGCGGCGCGGTGCCGATGCCGGAGATGGCGCCATGGGCGGCGCGCACCCGGCCGGGGGCGAACAGGGCGAACTTGATGGAGGAGGAGCCGGCGTTGAGCGCCAGGATGGCGCCCGGGGTCATGGCTTGGCTCGCGCCGCCTTCGCCTCCGCGGCCTCGGCCAGCGGATCGACCATCACGATCCCGGTGTTCGGCTCCACCACGATCAGCCGGTTCTCCACCGATTTCACTCCGGCGACATTCTCGGCCGCAACCGCGATCGCCTGGCGCTGACGGTCGTCGAACACCACCCCGTCCAGTGCCACCGTACCCTGGTTCACCGAGACGGAGATGGAGCGCAGCGGCACCCAGCTCTGCCGCTTCAGCTCGGCATGGATGGCGTTGGCGATGGTGGCGTCGTCGCCGCCCTCGGCGCGCGCGCTCAGCCGCGCGGCCAGCAGCTTCACCAGATCGGCGCGGCTGATGACGCCCGCCACCACGCCGTCGCGGGTGACCGGCAGGCGCTTGATGTGTTTCGACAGCATCAGCTGGGCGACGGCCTCGAGCGTGGCGTCCTGCGGCACCGTGAGGGGATCGGGGGTCATCACTTCGCTCACCCGGCGGCCATGGGTGCGGATATAGTCGTCGGCGAGATGGCCCGGGCGGAACAGGCTGGCGAACCAGCCGGGCTTGGGTCCCTCGGTGCCGGTTTCGGCGCGGCGGAGCAGGTCGCCCTCGGTCAGGATGCCGACCGCGTGGCCGGCCGCATCCAGCACCGGCAGGCCGCTGATGCGGTTTTCCACCATCAGCCGGACCGCCTGATCGAGCGGGGTCTCGGGGCGGACGGCGATGACGGGGCTGGTCATGTGGTGGCCGGCTTGCATGGTGGGCTCCTGTGGCTGGGGCCGGTATCGGCCGGGACGGGGAAGGGGGCGTTGACGCAGATCAAGCGGGGCCGCCAGCAGGGGGCGGGGCACTGTGGCAGTGCGGGCTCAGCCCGTCGCGCTGCGCGGATCACCCGGGGCAGGTTCGTCCAGCGCGGCGAGCAGGCGTGCCATCGCCGGCCGCAGCCCCGGCACGTCCCGGGTAACCGCGTTCCAGACGATGTCCGGGTCGATCTCGAAATATCCGTGGACCAGCACGTTGCGCATGCCGATGATTCGCGACCATGGGATGTCGGGCGCCATCGCGCGTATATCCGGCGGCAGGGTCCGGCAGGCCTCGCCGATGATCTGGAGGTTGTGCAGGAACCAGACCTGGAGCAACTCGTTGCTCCCGAACTCGGCGCGCGCGCCACCGGCATGGCGGGCGATCGCGTCGATCGCCTCCAGCACGTCGCGCAACCGCTCCCGCGGGTCCCTCACAAGGGCACGGCCTCGCGCAGAACCCGATCCCGGATGCGAGGCCGCAGACCCCGCTCGGTCACCACGTCCACATGACGTCCCAGCAGGGCCTCGAGCTCGAACTGCATCCCGCCCAGGTCCAGCAGCGAACGACCCGGCTCCAGCTCCACCAGAAGATCGACGTCGCTCGCCGCATCTGCCTCGCCGCGCGCGAGCGAGCCGAACAGGCGCACCGAACGCGCGCCGAATTGGCGGGCGATCCGAAGCACCGCCGCGCGGGCCGGACCGAGAGGTGAGACGTCAGACATGCCGCCGCTCCTTCACGCATGCCCGCTTGGGCCACCACCGCAGGCTACGCCAAAATCGTCCTGCCGTCAGCGCCCCCCTTTGCCCATCCCGCCCCCCGCCCGCATACTCAAGCCCGACTCCGCCACCAGGACGCCCCTATGCACGTCACTCCCCGCCGCGAAGCCTACCGCGCTCATCTCGCCGGTGCCGCCTGCCTCCACCCGGGCTCGGTCTTCGACCCCATCTCGGCGCGCATCGCCGAGGAGCTCGGCTTCGAGATCGGCATGTTCGCCGGCTCCATCGCCAGCTTCACGGTGCTCGGCGCGCCCGACATCATCGCCCTCACGCTGACCGAATTCGCCGCCCAGTGCCACCGCATCAACCGCGCCGTCAGCCGCCTGCCGCTGATGGTCGATGCCGATCACGGCTACGGCAACGCCATCAACGTCATGCGCACGGTGGAGGAGCTGGAAACCGCCGGGGTCGCCGCGCTCACCATCGAGGACACCGCCCTGCCGCGCGGCTACGGGGAGGCGAAGCCGGGCCTGATCTCGATCGAGGAGGGCGTGGGCAAGATGCGCGCGGCGCTGGCGGCGCGGCAGGACAAGGCGCTGGTCGTCATCGGCCGCACCTCCGCCGCCGGCATCGCCGGCAGGGATGAGGCGGTGGCGCGGGCCCGCGCCTATCAGGCCGCCGGGGTCGATGGGCTGTTCTTCGCCGGCGGCATGAGCCGCCCGGTGCTCGACGCGCTGGCCGAGGCCACCTCCATCCCGCTGCTGCTGGGCGGGGTGCCGGCGGAGATGCTGGACCTGTCCTATCTCGCCTCCCGCCGGGTGCGGATCGCGTTGCAGGGCCACCAGCCGTTTTCGGCCGCGGTGCAGGCGGTCCATGCCACGCTGAAGGCGCTGCGGGAGGGCACGAAGCCGGCCGATCTGCCCGGCATCGCCCCGGCCGCGCTGATGGCACGGGTGACCCGCGAGGCGGACTACGCCGGGTTCGCCCGGGATTTTCTGGGCGCGCCGTCCTGACCACGCCGCGGATCGAAGAGCATGCGCTGATCGGGGATCTGCGCACCGCCGCGCTGGTCGCCCGCGACGGCACCATCGACTGGCTCTGCCTGCCGCGCTTCGACAGCCCGGCCTGCCTTGCCGCGCTGCTGGATACCGAGGCGGCCGGATGCTGGCGCCTCGGTCCGGACGCGCCGACGCATATCACCCGCCGCTATCGCCCCGGCACGCTGATCCTGGAGACCTGCTTCGAGACCGATCATGGGCGGCTGATCCTGACCGATTTCATGCCCCCCGCGACCACGCCGGAAGGCTCGGCCGGCCCGGCCCTGATCCGCATCCTGCGCGCCGAGACCGGCGCCGTGCCGTGCCGGCTGGAGCTGCGGCTGCGCTTCGACTACGGCAGCTTCACCCCCTGGGTGACGCGCCGGCGCACCGGCTTCGGCATCACCGCCGTCGCCGGGCCGGACATGGTGGTGCTGCACAGCACGGTGCCGATTCGCGGCGAGAATTTCGCGTCTGTCGCCCGCTTCACCCTGAACGCGGGGGAGGAAGCGGCTTTCGTGCTGATCCACGGCCCCTCCCACCGCCCGCCCGCGGCCGCGCCGGAGCCGCACCTGGCGCTGCACGCGACCGCGGCGTTCTGGACCGACTGGATCGGGCGCGCGCGCTACCGGGGGGCGTGGCGCGGGATGGTG
>DAHWNE010000440.1 GCA_027340195.1 Acetobacteraceae bacterium
GGGCCAGTCCGGCAGGTTCGCCACGGCGTCTCCCGCACCCCGCGCCCTTTGACGGGGCGGCGAGGCCGCTTATGTCTGCCGCGGTCATAGCAGCCCCAGGATCATCACGCGATGCGAACCCAGGCCCCGGACGATGCCGCCACCGCCGCCGCCGCCGCGTTGCCGGCCTGGGATCTCGCCGATCTCTACCCGGCCCCGGATCACCCGCGGGTGAACGCCGATTTCACCGATGCGGCCACCCGCGCGGCGGCATTCGCCGCGCGGTTCGCCGGCCGGCTGGCCAGCCTGTCCGGCGCGGCGCTGGCGGCGGCGATCGCCGAGTACGAGGCGATCGAGGAGATCCTCGGGCGCCTCGCCTCCTACGCCCAGCTGCGTTTCGCCGCCGATCAGGCCGATGCCGCTTGCGCCCGCTTCTACCAGGACGTGACCGAGCGGGTGACCACCATCAGCAGCGACCTGCTGTTCTTCACGCTCGAACTCAATCGCCTCGACGATACGGCGATGGCGCATCGGCTCCGCGACCCGGCGCTGGCCCCCTGGCGCAGCTGGCTCGATGACCTGCGGGTCTTCCGCCCGCACCAGCTGTCCGACGAGATCGAGAAGCTGCTGCACGAGAAGGAGGTGACCGGCCACGCCGCCTGGTCGCGCCTGTTCGACGAGACCCTGGCCGGGATGCGCATCGACGTGGCGGGCGAGACGCTCACCGTCAACGCCGCGCTCAACAAGCTCTCGGACCGCGACCGCGCGACGCGGGAGGCGGCCGGCCACGCCATCGCCGGCGCCTTCGCCGAGCGGGTGAAGCTGTTCGCGCTCATCACCAACACGCTCGCCAAGGACAAGGCGATCATCGACGCCTGGAGCCACTACCCCGCGCCCGGCTCGGCTCGCAACCGTGCCAATATGGTGGAGGACGCGGTGGTGGACGCGCTGGTGGATGCGGTGCGCGCCGATTACCCGCGCCTCGCGCATCGCTACTACGCGATGAAGGCGCGCTGGCTCGGCTTGCCGAAATTGCAGCACTGGGACCGCAATGCCCCGCTGCCCGAGGATGATGACCGCGAAATCCCCTGGGCCGAGGCGCGCGCGCGGGTGCTGGCCGCCTATGGCGCCTTCAGCCCGGAACTCGCCGCGGTCGGGCAGCGCTTCTTCGACCATCCCTGGATCGATGCCGGCCTGCAACCGGGCAAGGCCGGCGGCGCCTTCGCCCATCCCACGGTGCCGTCGGCGCATCCCTATCTGCTGCTCAACTATCACGGCCGCACCCGCGACGTGATGACGCTCGCCCATGAGCTCGGCCACGGCGTGCATCAGGTCCTGGCCGGGCAGGCGCAGGGCTATCTGCGCTCGGCCACGCCGCTGACGCTGGCCGAGACCGCCAGCGTCTTCGGCGAGATGCTGACCTTCCGCACGCTGCTGGACAACGAGACCGACCCGCGTCGGCGGCGCATCATGCTGGCGGCCAAGGTGGAGGACATGCTGAACACGGTGGTGCGCCAGATCGCCTTCTACCGCTTCGAGACACTGGTGCACGAGGAACGCCGCAACGGCGAATTGCTGCCGGAACGGATCGGCGAGATCTGGCGCGGCGTGCAGACCGAGAGCCTGGGCCCCGCGATCGAACTCGCCCCCGAATACGACGTGTTCTGGGCCTATGTGCCGCATTTCATCCACTCGCCCTTCTACGTCTATGCCTATGCCTTCGGGGATTGCCTGGTGAACGCGCTCTATTCGGTCTTCCGCGCCGGGCATCCCGGGTTCGCGGCGAAATACCTCGATCTGCTGCGCGCCGGCGGAACCCGGCGGCACAAGGAGCTGCTTGCCC
The DNA here is from genome assembly GCA_027340195.1 of Acetobacteraceae bacterium. GTDB lineage: Bacteria > Pseudomonadota > Alphaproteobacteria > Acetobacterales > Acetobacteraceae > JAJZVS01. The sequence continues at coordinate 1,823 of DAHWNE010000440.1, forward strand.
CGTTCGGCCTCGATGCCTCGCAGCCCGCGTTCTGGAAGCTGGGGCTCGATGTGATCGCCGGCTTCATCGACGAGCTCGAGGCGATGGGCTGATGGCCGACGAGGATACCACCTCGCTGTTCGGCGAGATCCGGCGCCTTGCGCGCACCTCGGGCGCGGTGGGCGGGATCGCCGCGCGCGTGGCCGGCGCCAAGATGTTCGGAATCCGCACCGATCGCGCGGCCCATGCCGAGGATTTGCGCACCATCCTGGGCGGGCTCAAGGGACCGCTGATGAAAGTGGCGCAGTTCCTGTCCACCGTGCCGGACGCGCTGCCGGCCGAGTATGCCGAGGAGCTCGCCCAGCTTCAGGCCAACGCGCCGGCGATGGGCTGGAACTTCGTGCGCCGGCGCATGGCCGCCGAGCTCGGCCCGGACTGGGAACGGAAATTCGCCTCCTTCTCGCGCGAGGCCTCGGCCGCGGCCAGCCTGGGCCAGGTGCATCGCGCGGTGCTGCCGGACGGGACCGAAGTGGCGTGCAAGCTGCAATACCCGGACATGGCGAGCACGGTGGAGGCCGACCTGCGCCAGCTGAAACTGGCGATGGCGGTCTATCACCGCATGGACAACGCCATCCAGCACGAGGAAATCTACAAGGAGCTGACCGCGCGCCTGCGCGAGGAACTCGATTACACCCGCGAGGCGGCGCAGATGCGGCTCTACGGCATCATGCTGGCCGACCAGCCGGATGTGCATGTGCCGGTGCCGATCGAGGGCTATTGCACGAAGCGGCTGCTGACCATGAGCTGGCTGGAGGGACGGCCGCTGATGCAGCGGCTGGCGGAGGACCCGCCGGCGGCGGAGCGCAACGCCGTCGCCTCGGCCTTGTTCCGGGCCTGGTACGTGCCGTTCTACCGCTACGGGGTGATCCATGGCGATCCGCATCTCGGGAACTATCAGGTGCGCCCCGACGGTTCGGTGAATCTGCTGGATTTCGGCGCCATCCGCGTCTTCGCCCCGCGCTTCGTGCGCGGCGTGATCGATCTATTCGAGGCGGTGCGCGACGGCGATGACGCCAAGGCGCACCGGGCCTATGCGACCTGGGGCTTCAGCGATCTGTCCGATGACAAGATGGCGGTGCTGAACGAATGGGCACGGTTCCTCTACGAGCCGCTGACCCAGGACCGGGTGCGGCCGATCCAGGAGAGCTACGATCCGCAGTTCGGCCGCGAGGTGGCCGAGCGGGTCCATGCCGGGCTGCAACGCACCGGCGGCGTGAAGCCGCCGCGGGAGTTCGTGCTGATGGATCGCTCGGCGATCGGGCTCGGCGGCGTGTTCGTGCGGTTGCGGGCGGAGCTCAACTGGTACCGGCTGTTCCGCGATCTGGTGGAAGGGTTCGACGAGGCGGCGCTGGCGGCGCGGCAGGCGGAGGCGCTGGCGCGGGCGGGGGTGCCGGCGGCGGGGTAGGGGGCGGCCGATCCGCCTCACCCCACCACCTTGTAGAACACGCTCGTCGCCGCCGGCGTCCCGTCGGGGCGAAGCGCAAAGCCCGGAATCGCCCCCACCCAGCACCATCCGCAGGCGCGATAGAGCGCCTCCCCCGTGCTGCCCGCCTCGGTATCCAGCAGCAGCAGCGTCCGTCCGGCCGCCCGCGCCGCCGCTTCCGCCGCCCCCAGCAGCGCCCGGCCGATCCCGCGCCGGCGCTGCGCCGAATGCACCAGCATCTTGGTGATCTCGCCCCGATGCGGCGCGTTCGGCTGCGGCGCGAAGGTCAGCACCACGCAGCCCACCAGCCGGCCCGCCACCTCCGCCACCAGCAAGCGCCGCGTGCCCTCGGCGATGCCGGGAAGCTGGGTGCGCCAGAACGCGCCCGCCTCCGCCGCCGTCAACCCGGCCAGGAAATTGACCGAGGCCCCGTGCGCCACCGCGTCCACCAGCAGCTCGGCCAGCGCGGGCAGCCGGATGGTCGCCTCGGCCGCGTCCAGGCTGCGGATCGCGCTCACGCTCCCGCCCCCCGGCTCAGCGCCACCAGATAGCGTGTCTCCCGCAGGGTCGGATTGTGGAAGCGGATCGGCGCATCGAGGCGCATCCACAGGCAATCCCCCGCCAGCAGCCGCACCGGGGCGGCCTGGCCCAGGGTCAGATCCAGCGCACCGTCCAGCACCCAGACCTGCTGTTCGGGCGCCGGGGCGGGCAGGGGATCGAACGCCACCGTCCCGCCGGCGGGGAACACCACCTCCACCAGCGAGACCGATGCGCGCGGCGGGGAGACGGCGCGGCGAAGATAGCCACTCGCCGGGTCGCGCCAGACCGGCTGCTCGGCGCGGCGGGCGATCGGGGTCTCCGGCGCCTCGGCGGCGGCGAACAGCGCCGACAGGCTGATCCCGAGCCCGCCGCAGAGGCGGTTGAGCAGCTGCGCGGTCGGGCTCGATTCGCCGCGCTCGATGCGCGAGAGCATGGCCCGGCTGACCCCGGCGCGCTCGGCCAGGGCGTCGAGGCTGAGGGCGGCGGCCAGCCGGTGCTCCCGGATGCTGGCGGCGAGACGGTCATCGAGGACGCTATCGCTCATATATTGAGCGTAGCGTCCACTATGATGGAGTCAAGCGGCGGTTCCCGCGATCGTCACCCGCCAATGGATGCGGTCCTCCTCCGGCGGATAGTCGCCGGCGGCGCGGTGATAGGCGCAGCGATTGTCCCAGATCACGACATCCCCCACCGACCAGCGGTGGGTATAGGTCGCGCCCGGCTGGACCATGGCTTCGGTCAACGCCTCGATCAGCGCGTCGCTCTCCGCCGCGTCCATCCCCTCGAGGTAGAGGATCTTGCCCGGGTCGAAATAGAGCGAGACCCGCCCGGTGCCCGGATGACGGCGCAGGATCGGGTGCATCGCCGGCGGGCGGTCGCGGTCCTCGGGGTTCAGCAGCGCCACCGCCCGCTTGCGCCCGCCATAGACGAAGGCGCCCCGCACCCCCTCCAGCCGGTCGCGCAGCGCCGCCGGCAGCGCCTCGGCGGCGGCGTAGCCGGAGGCGAAATGCGTATCGCCGCCCCGACTCGGGATCGCCAGCGCATAGAGCTGGGTCGCCTTGAACGAGGGCTGGTCGTAGGCGCCGTCGGTATGCCAATCCTCGGCGCCGCGCCGATACACCGCCTGATCGAGCGTTCCGTCGGGGCGGAACTTGTTGACCCCGAGCAGGGTGATCTCCGGGCAGTCCGGGTGGCGGGTCGATTTCGACGGGTGCGGCACCACCGGGCCGAAGCGGCGGCTATAGGCCAGGAACTCGGGGATGGTCAGGTGCTGATCCGGGATCACCAGCACGCCCTCGGCCGCTTCCCAGGCGGCCTCGATGGCAGCGAAGGCGGCGGCGTCGAGATCGCGCAGGTCGAGCCCGTGCAACGCGGCGCCGATGCGCCCGAAGCGTTCCAGCCTGGCCATGGCGGTTTCCTCCGGTCCGTTTCCCCGCAGTCTGCGCCGGCCGCGGGCGCCGGGGAAGGGCGCCCGCGTCGCCCTCAGCGGGAGATGTGCTCGAGAATCGCGCGCTGCTGGCGGATGCCCCCCCAGGCGATCATCGCCCCGGGGATCAGCGCGCCGGGGATGGTCACGAACAGGAACCAGCCGACGTGACCCGCCGAGGCGGTGGCGGCGAACAGCGTGCCCGCGATCAACGGGCCGAACACCGCGCCGAGATGGCCGAGACCGTCGGTCAGCCCGGTGCCGGTCGCGCGCAGGCGCGTCGGGTAGCTGGCCGCGGTGTAGTTGTACATGCTGAACAGCCACACCGTCTCCGCGCCCCAGGAGAACGAGATCAGCACATAGGACGCCAGCACCGTGTGGGTGAAGAACAGCCATCCCAGCGCCACGCAGTTGACCAGCGCCGCGACCAGGATGGTGGTGCGCCGCTCGATCCGCTCGCCGAGCCAGGCGCAGAGCGCGAGACCGCCGGCGCCGCCCAGGATGTTGGAGACCAGCAGCACCCCGAAGGTCTGCCGCGCGTCCAGTCCGAATCCACCGAGCAGGGCCG
>DAHWNE010000441.1 GCA_027340195.1 Acetobacteraceae bacterium
GCCCGGTGACTTCCGCGACGATCCCGAGGCGCGCCAGATCGGCAAGAGCCGCATTCACGGTGGGCGCGGTCAGGCCGGTCCGCTCGATGAGCCGCTTGCCGGTGGCGTAGGGAAGTTGCTGCATCGCCTCGTGGATGCGCAGCGCCGAGCCGGGCCGCTCGCTCCCGGCGGCGATCCGCTCCCGATCCTGCTTGAAGAGATCGACGATGCGCATGGCGGCGTCGAAGGCTTGGTTGGCGGTCTCGGCGACACCGTCGAGGAAGAACGCGAGCCAGGCCTCCCATGCCCCGCGTTCCCGCACTTCCTGCAACAGCCGGTAATAGTCGGCGCGGCGCGTCTTGAGGTAGAGGCTCAGGTAGAGCAGCGGCTCCCGCAGCACGCCGTTCGCACAGAGATAGAGCGTGACCAGCAGGCGCCCGATGCGGCCGTTTCCGTCGAGAAACGGATGTATCGTCTCGACCTGTACATGCAGCAGGCCGGCCTTGATGAGGGCCGGAAGCTTCGATCTGTCCTCGTGCATGAAGGCCTCGAGCGCGCCCAGGCAGGCGTCGAGCTCGCTGACCGGCGGCGGAACGAACAGGGCGTTGCCCGGTCGGCTTCCGCCGATCCAGTTCTGCGAGCGCCGGAACGCACCTGGGCTCTTCCCGCCGCCGCGCCCGCTCCGGAGCAGGCGGGCGTGCATCTCCCGGATCAGACGGAGCGAGAGCGGAAGCTCGGCGAGGCGTTCCAGGCCGAACATCATCGCGTCCACATAGTTCGAGACCTCCCGAATGTCGTCGATCGGCTCGCCGGAACGAGCCTCGGTCTCGAAGCGCAGCAAATCCGAGAGAGTGGATTGGGTACCCTCGATCTGCGAGGAGAGAACCGCTTCCTTCCGAACGTACATGTAGAGGAACCATTCCTGGCGAGGCAGGAGGATGGTGATGCCGTCGAGCCGCCCGAGCGACCGTTCGGCCAGGCTGAGACGATCGAGGAGCGAGAGCACGTCGATCGGCGGCTCGGGCGGCAGCGGGGGCGGCACGAAGGCGCGGACCGTCTCGCCGGCAACCGGTGTTTCGATGAAGAACCCGAGGCGGGTATCGTGGATCGGGGCGTCAGTCATCCCGGAGGTGTGCCGGGATTTTCTTATTTTAGCAATACCGATTTCATTTGAATAACGCAGGCGCTTAGTTAAGCCCCTGAAACAGGGAAGCCGGCGGACAGGACGTCGTTTACCTTTCGTCAGGGAATCCGGCGCATCCTGCCGGGCGATCGGCACCAGGACGGCGCCGCAAGCCCAGCCCGGATTCCCGGTCGCGTCATGCCGCCTTCCCCGATCGCCCCAGTCGCTCCTCTCGCCCCGGTCGCGGCGCCGGCGGCGGCGACCGCGCGCCCCGGGCCGGCCGCGGCGGCTTCGGCGCCCTCCCCCCCGGGCGCCGGCAACCCCAGCGCCCATTTCGACCCCAGCGTGGGGCTGGTGGTGCTCGCGTTCCACGACGCCGCCGGGGCGGTGAGTCACACCATCCCCTCGGCCGAGCAGCTGCAAGCGTATCGGCGGTGGGAGCAGACGCAGCTGGGGCCGAACGCGGGCGGGCAGAAACCGGGGGGTGCACCCGCCCCGCCGATCCCGACGCCGCCCTTGTAGCGCGGCCGGCGACCGACGGCGCCCCGGCCGGTGCCTTGGGAAGCCGCCCGCCCTACCCTTCGAACGGATCGCGCACCATGATGGTGTCATCGCGCTCGGGCGAGGTGGACAGCAGCGTCACCGGCGCCTCCGTCAGCTCCTCGATGCGGCGGACATATTTCACCGCCTGCGCCGGCAGATCGGCCCAGGACCGCGCGCCGCGGGTGGAGCCGGACCAGCCTTCCATCACCTCGTACTCCGCCACCGCGCGCGCCTGCGCGCCCGGCGCGGCGGGCAGCCGGCGGAACAGCTCGCCATCGATCCGATAGCCGACGCCGATCTTCAGCTCCGCGAGCCCGTCCAGCACATCGAGCTTGGTGAGCGCGAGGCCCTGGATGCCGCTCACCTTCACCGCCTGGCGCACCAGCGCGGCATCGAACCAGCCGCAGCGCCGGGGGCGCCCGGTGACCACGCCGAACTCGGCGCCGCGCTCGCCCAGCAGGGCGCCGGTGGCATCGGTGAGCTCGGTGGGGAACGGGCCGGACCCCACGCGCGTCGCATAGGCCTTGGCGATCCCCAGCACGAACCCCACCGTGCCCGGCCCCACCCCGGCCCCGGCGGCGGCGGTCGCGGCGACGGTGTTGGACGAGGTCACGAAGGGATAGGTGCCGTGATCGACATCCAGCATCACCGCCTGCGCGCCCTCGAACAGGATCCGCGTGCCGGCCCGCCGGGCGGCGTCCAGGCGTTCCCAGACCGGCTCGGCGAAGGGCAGGACCCTGGGCGCCAGCGCCATCAGCTGATCGAACAGCGCCTGCTTCTCGAACACCGGGGCGCCGAGGCCGGCCAGCAGGGTGTTGTGGTGCAGCAGCAGCTCGTCGAGCTTGGCCGCGACCGTCTCGGGTTCGGCGAGGTCGGCCAGCCGGATGGCGCGGCGCGCCACCTTGTCCTCGTAGGCGGGACCGATGCCGCGCCCGGTGGTGCCGATCTTGCGGTCCCCGCGCGCCGCCTCCCGCGCGCGGTCGATCGCGGCGTGCAGCGGCAGGATCAGCGGCGCGTTCTCGGCGATGCGCAGGCTTTCGGGGGTCACCTTCAGCCCCTGCGCCTCCACCCGCGCGATCTCGGCCAGCAGCGCCTCCGGATCGACCACCACCCCGTTGCCGATGATCCCGAGCTTGCCGCGCACCAGGCCCGAGGGCAGCAGCGAGAGCTTGTAGGTCTGGTTGCCCACCACCAGCGTGTGCCCGGCGTTATGCCCGCCCTGGAAGCGCACCACGATGCCGGCGCGGCTGGCGAGCCAGTCCACCACCTTGCCCTTGCCCTCGTCGCCCCATTGGGCGCCGATCACGGCGACGTTGGCCATCCGGGTTCTCCGTCAGGGCGCGGCGGGCAGAGGCACCGCCTCGCCGTGGCGCAGAAGATGGGTGCAGAGCAGGCGCCGCGCTTCCGCTTCCGGCGCCGTCGCCGCATCGAGCCCGGCCACGGTGGCGTAGCCCAGGCGGCGGAAGCGGGCGGCGGCATCGGCATCGGCGTCGAGCGGCACGTAGAGCCGCGGCCGGGGCGCGGGCGGGACGGCGGCGCGCAGCAGCGCGTCCGGGTAGAGGGTGAGGCCGGTGGCCGGGTCCTCGCCGCAGAGGTAGCGCCCGCCGCGGCCGATTTCCTCGTGCCGGCCGGGGGCGAACACGGTGACGGCGACCCCGGTGTGGTAGCGAAAGCCGCGGAACTCCACCGCATCGACGGTCAGGCGCAGCAGCGGCGCGCGGGCGCGGATGGCGGCGATGGTGGCGGCCAGGCGCTCGGCCAGCGCGCGGGCGGCCGGCGGCAGCGGGGCGGC
>DAHWNE010000186.1 GCA_027340195.1 Acetobacteraceae bacterium
TGGCGGGGTATGGGCATCACCGCGATCCGCGCCAGGCCGGAGCCGTCGAGCGCGCGCAGCCCGGCGAACAGCCGTGCCGCCGCCTCGGTGAGATCCGCCGTCTCGCTCAGCGCGAACACCGCGCCCGCGCCGGGTAGCGGCGGACCGAACGCCAGCAGCGCCTCGTCGGCCGCCACCGAGGTCGCTTCGAGCCGAACCGGCAGGCTCGGCGCGTAGTGCGAGGCGAGCTGTCCCGGCGCCCGCACCGCCTCGGGCCCCGCAACGGGCCCGGCCGGCGCGATCGGTCCCACCACGTCGCGCAATGCCTCCGCCGTCACCCCCCCGGGACGCAGCAGCAGCGGGACCGGACCGGTCAGGTCCAGCACGGTCGATTCCACCCCCACGGCGCAGGGGCCGCAGTCCAGCACCGCCGCGATCCGCCCATCCAGCTCGGCCAGCACATCCTCGGCGCGGGTCGGGCTGATCCGCCCGGAGCGGTTGGCCGAGGGCGCCGCCACCGGCCTTCCCACCGCCGCCAGCAGCGCGTGCGCCAGCGGGTGCGCCGGCACCCGCACCGCGAGGCTGGGCAGCCCCGCCCCGGTCAGCAGCGCGACCCGGCCCGGCTCGCGGCGTGGCAGGATCAGGGTCAGCGGGCCGGGCCAGAAGCGTCGCGCCAGGCGTTCGGCCAGCTGGTGCGCGACCACATCGGCAAACGGTTCCTCGGGCTCGGCGTAGTGACAGATCAGCGGGTTGAAGCGGGGGCGGTTCTTGGCCGCGAAGATGCCGGCCACTGCTTCGGCATTGGTGGCATCGGCGCCGAGGCCGTACACCGTCTCGGTACCGAACGCGACCAGCGCGCCGGCGCGGAGCAGGGCCGCAGCCTCGGCGATGCCGGCCGGAGTCGCGGGCAGGCGCAAGGTCGCCATGCTCAGCCGCCCGGGATGCCGGTGGTGGTGGAATAGGCGAAATGCAGCGCCTGTCCGGGATGCAGCAGGTCCCAGATGGCGTGCGCCGCCATCGCCGCTTCCGAGAATCCTTGGAGGATCAGCTTGAGCTTGCCCGGATACTGCGCCACGTCGCCGATCGCATACACCCCTGGACGCGAGGTCGCGCAGGTCGCGGGATCGACGGTGATCCGGTGCTGATCCAGCGCCAGCCCCCAGGTCGCGATCGGGCCGAGCTCGGCGGCGAGGCCGAAGAATGCCAGCAGCACATCGGCCGGCAGCATCCGGGTCTCGCCGGCGAGCGTCGCCACCTCCACGCCGCTCAACGCGCCCGCCTCCCCGTGCAGCGCGTGCAGCTGATAGGGGATGACCAGCTCCACCTCGCCGCGCGCGGCGGCGGCTTCCAGCGCGGCGGCGGTCTCGGGCGCGGCGCGAAAACGCGGGCGACGGTGGACCACCGCCACCCGCGCCAGATCCTTCAGCGCCAGCGCCCAGTCCACCGCCGAATCCCCGCCGCCGGCGATCACCACCCGTCGGCCGCGCAGGGCGTCGCGGTCGCGCACGAAATAGCGCACCGCGCCGGTGGCCTCGTAGGCGGCGAGCCCGGCCAGCGGCGGCCGGTTCGGCCCGAACGCGCCGGCGCCGGCGGCGATCACCACCGCGCGCGCCGCGATCCGGCTGCCGGCGTCGGTCTCCAGCGCGAAGGCCCCGGGCCCGCCGGACAGCGCCACCACCCGCTGGCCCAGCAGAAGCGGCGTGGCGAAGGGCGCGATCTGGCGCTCCAGCGCCGCCACCAGCGCCCCGGCATCGATCGCGGGATGGGCGGGAATGTCGTAGATCGGCTTTTCGGGATAGAGCGCCGCGCATTGCCCGCCCGCCTCGGCCAGCGCATCGACCAGCACCGCGCGCAGCTTCAGCATCCCGAGCTCGAAGACGGCAAACAGCCCGGCGGGGCCGGCGCCGATCACGGCGACATCGGTTTCGAGCGTCTCGGGCACGGGCAGGCTCCGCAGTCTGGCGGGCGGTTCTACGCAGGCACCATGGCGGCGCCAAGCGGGCTTGTCCGCCTGCCCGCCAGGCGGTAGCGAACCCGCCGATCAGGAGAGCGAAGATGGACTGGAAGGAACATGGCGTGAAGGTGATCCCGGGCAGCAACCTGGACACCAACACCGCGCAGACCCCGGGGATGAACCGCGCCGCGGCGATCACCTACGCCCGCGTCGGCGCGCAGAAGATCTGGGCCGGCACGGTGCATATCCACCCCGGCGCCAAGACCGGCGCGCATCATCACGGCGAGTTGGAAAGTGTGATCTATGTGCTGAAGGGCCGGGCCCGGATGCGCTGGGGCGATCGGCTGGAATACACCGCCGAGGCGGGGCCGGGCGATTTCATCTACGTCCCCCCCTTCGTGCCGCATCAGGAGATCAACGCCAGCTCCGAGGAGACGCTGGAATGCGTGCTGGTGCGCAGCGATAACGAAGCGGTGGTGGTCAATCTCGACATCGCCCCGGCGGAGGCGCCGGAGCCGGTGGCCTGGATCGACCCGATTCATACCGGACGCCATTGACCCATTAAGGATGGGTCGATGGGTCCGGTATTGAGTCTTGTTTCGCGCGCCGCCGCCCGCCAACCCGGCGCGCGATCTCGCCCGCGCGAATGGCCGGAAGGGTCGGCCATGCGCGCGGGCGAGATCACAAAGCCTGATCGGGCGCCCGCGCCTCGACGGCCAGCGCCGCCGCCGCCGCGTCCAGCCCCAGCACCTCCTGCGCCGCCCCGCCCAGCCGGCGCAGCGCCACGTGCCGGGTCTCCGCCTCTTTCCTTCCGACCACCACCAGCACCGGCACATGCGCCAGGCTGTGGGTGCGGATCTTGGCGTTGATCTTCTGGTTCGAGGTATCGAGCCGCACCTCCAGCCCCGCCCGTCGCAGCGTCTCCGCCACCTCGGTGGCATAGGCGTCGGCGTCGGAGACGATGGTTGCCACCACCGCCTGCACCGGCGCCAGCCAGAGCGGAAAGCGGCCGGCATATTGCTCGATCAGGATGCCGAGGAAGCGCTCGAAACTGCCCAGGATCGCGCGATGCAGCATGACCGGCCGCCGCCGGGTGCCGTCCTCGGCGGTGTATTCCGCGTCCAGCCGCTCGGGCAGCACGAAATCCACCTGCAAGGTGCCGCACTGCCAGTCGCGCCCGATCGCATCGCGCAGCACGAATTCCAGCTTCGGGCCGTAGAACGCGCCCTCCCCCGGGTTGAGCGTGTAGTCCACGCCGGCGGTGGCGCAGGCCTCGCGCAGCGCCGCCTCGGCGCGGTCCCAGACCGCATCCTCGCCGGCGCGCACCGCCGGACGGTCGGAGAATTTCACCGCGAACTCGGCGAAGCCGAAATCGCGGTAGATCGAGGACAGCAGCGCCACGAAGCGCACGGTTTCCGAGGCGATCTGCTCCTCGGTGCAGAAGATATGGGCGTCGTCCTGGGTGAAGGCGCGCACGCGCATGATGCCGTGCAGTGCGCCCGAGGGCTCGTAGCGGTGGCAGGCGCCGAACTCGGCCATGCGCAGCGGCAGCTCGCGGTAGGAGCGCACGCCCTGGCGGAAGATCTGCACATGGCACGGGCAGCTCATCGGCTTCAGCGCGAGGGTCTTGTCCTCGTCCTCGACCTGCGCCACGAACATGTTCTGGCGGAATTTCTCCCAATGCCCGGAGGCTTCCCACAGCGCGCGATCCACCAGCTGCGGCGTCCGGACTTCCTGGTATCCCGCCGCGTCCAGCCGCCGGCGCATATAGGCCTCGACGGTGCGATAGAGACGCCACCCGTTCGGATGCCAGAAGATGCTGCCGACCGCCTCCTCCTGGATATGAAAGAGGTCCATCTCCTTGCCGATGCGGCGATGATCGCGGCGCTCCGCCTCCTCCAGCTGATGCAGATAGGCATCGAGCTCCTTCTGGTCGCGCCAAGCGGTGCCGTAGATGCGGCTCAGCATGGCGTTGCGGTGATCGCCGCGCCAATAGGCCCCGGCCACTTTCATCAGCTTGAACGCCGGGCCGACGTCGGAGGTCGCGCGCAGATGCGGGCCGCGGCA
>DAHWNE010000197.1 GCA_027340195.1 Acetobacteraceae bacterium
GCACCGAATTCCGCCTGCACCTGCCGGTGATGGCCGAGGACGACCCGTCGTGCTGAGGATGCCCCGATGACGCTGCCCACGATCCTGGTCGCCGACGACGACCGTTCGATCCGCACCGTGCTGACCCAGGCGCTGGGCCGCGCCGGCTACCAGGTGCGCGCCACCGGCCACGCCGCCACCCTCTGGCGCTGGGTGGAGGACGGCGAGGGGGACCTCGTCATCACCGACGTGGTGATGCCCGACGAGAACGGGCTCGACCTGATCCCGCGCATCCGCCGCATCCGCCCCGACCTCAGGGTGGTGGTGATGAGCGCGCAATCGACGCTGATCACCGCGGTCAAGGCGGCCCAGCGCGGCGCCTTCGAATATCTGCCCAAGCCGTTCGATCTCGACGAGCTGCTAGGCGTGGTCGGGCGCGCGCTGGTGGTGCCCGCCCCGCCGCCGGATGCCGACCCCGAGCCGCGCGATGCCGACGAACGCCTGCCGCTGATCGGGCGCAGCCCGGCGATGCAGGAGATCTACCGCACCATCGCCCGCCTCACCACCGCCGACCTCACCGTGATGATCAACGGCGAATCCGGTACCGGCAAGGAGCTGGTGGCGCGCGCCCTGCACGATTACGGCAAGCGCCGCGCCGGCCCGTTCGTGCCGGTCAACATGGCCGCGATCCCGCGCGAGCTGATCGAAAGCGAGTTGTTCGGCCACGAGCGCGGCGCCTTCACCGGCGCGCACGCGCGCACCCCAGGGCGGTTCGAACAGGCCAACGGCGGCACCTTGTTCCTCGACGAGATCGGCGACATGCCGCCCGAAGCGCAGACCCGCCTGCTGCGCGTCCTCCAGGAGGGTGAATACACCTCCGTCGGCGGGCGCCAGCCGATCAAGGCCAATGTCCGCATCGTCGCCGCCACCCACCGCGACCTGCGCGCGGCGATCCGCCAGGGCCAGTTCCGGGAAGACCTGTTCTACCGGCTCAACGTGGTGCCGATCCGGCTGCCGCCGTTGCGCGAGCGGGCCGAGGACATCCCCCCGCTGGCCCGGCATTTCCTCGACCGCGCGCGCGCCGACGGGCTGGCGGCGAAGGCGCTGGACGCCGCCGCGCTGGAACGCCTCAAGCGCCACCCCTGGCCGGGCAATGTGCGCGAGCTGGAAAACCTGATGCGCCGCCTCGCCGCGCTGCACCCGGCGGAGACGATCGACGCCGCCGCGATCGAGGCCGAGCTGGCCGAGGCCGCCGCGCCCCCCGATCCTGTCCCCGCCGGCGCCGAGCCGCTCGCGCGCGCGGTGGAGCGGCATATTCGCGCCTTCCTCGCCGCCCATGACGGCGGCGCCGGCCTCACCGACGTCTATGACCGCGTGCTGGCGGAGGTGGAACGCCCGCTGATCCGCCTGACGCTGGCCGCCACCCGCGGCAATCAGATCAAGGCGGCGGCGATGCTGGGGCTGAATCGCAACACGTTGCGCAAGAAGATCCGCGACCTCGAAATCCCGGTGGTGCGGGGGTTGATGTGACGCCGTCCACCCAGACCCGTCACGGCCAGGCTTGACCCGGCCATGACGCGCGCACACACGGTGCCATCCGCAACGATCCGGCCCCGCCGACGGCGGTCGGCATGAACCAGCTGCCGCCCCGCGCGGCGCTGGAGCCGGACGACCCGCCGATCTCCGTCGGCGCCGAGACCGGCCGCCTCTCGCGCCTGCTGCTGAGCCGGACCGCCACCGTGCTGCTGGTGATCGCCGCCCTCGGCACCGGCATCGCCACCTTCGTGGTGCTGGCCGACGGCGCCGGACTCGCCGCCAGCCCCGGCGTCGGCGTGGGCCTGGTCTGGGCCAATCTCTCGGTCCTGCTCCTGCTCGGCCTCGTGCTGGCCGGGCGGATCACCCGGGTGGTGACCGAACGCCGCCGCGGGGCCGCCGGCTCGCGGCTGCATGTGCGGCTGGTGCTGCTGTTCTCCGGCGTCGCGGTGGCGCCCTCGATCGTCGTCGCCGGCTTCGCGGTGGCGTTCTTCCACACCGGCATCCAGGCCTGGTTCAACGACCCGGTGCGCACCGCGGTGACCGAGTCCTTGCAGGTGGCGCGCGGCTATCTGGAGGAGCACCGCGACAACATCCGCGCCGTCGCCCTCGAAATGGCGGCCGACATCAACCGTTCCGGCCCGTTGATGGCACTCGATCCGCGCGCCTTCGCCCGCGCGCTCGCCGCCCAGACCACGCTGCGCGGGTTGACCGAGGCGGTCATCTACGATGCCGCGTCCGAGCAGGTGGAGGCCTCGGCGGGACTGTTCGGCGGGCTAGGCGTCTCGCCGCCGCCGCGCTGGGCCTTGAACGAAGCCCTGCGCGGTGGCGCGGTGGTGCTCGACTCGCGTGACGGCTCGCGGGTGCGCGCGCTGGTGGCCCTCGATTCCTCGCCGCAGATGGTGCTGATGATCGGCCGCCCGGTCGATCCGCAGATCCTGCACTATATGCAGCGCACCGAGCAGGCCGTCGCCGAATACAAGCGGCTGGACGCCAATCGCGGCTGGCTGCAGATCGCGTTCGCCTGGATCTTCGCCATCCTGGCCCTGTTGGTGCTCTCGGCCGCGGTGCTGATCGGCCTCGTCATGGCCAACCAGATCGCCCGCCCGATCGGCCGCCTGATCCTGGCCGCCGAGCGGGTGCGGGCCGGCGACCTCGCGGTACGGGTGCCGGAGAAGCGCGCCGACGACGAGATCGCCAGCCTCTCGCGCGCCTTCAACCGCATGACCGGCCAGCTCGCGGCCCAACGCGCCGAGCTGATGGCGGCCTATCGCCAGCTCGACGAGCGCCGCCGCTTTACCGAAACCGTGCTCTCGGGCGTCTCGGCGGGGGTCATCGGCCTCGATCCGACCGGGCATATCGAACTGCCCAACCGCGCCGCCGAACAGCTGCTGGGCGTTGACCTGCTGGGCGCCAGCGGCCGGCCGCTCGCCGAGGTGGTGCCCGAATTCGCCAAGCTGCTCACCGCCGCGATGGACGCGCCCGAACGGACCCATGTGGCCGAAGTGGCGCTGGGCCCGCCCGCAAGCCGGCGCACCCTGCTACTGCGCATCGGCGCCGATCTGTCCGGCGAGCGCGCCGAGGGCTTCGTGGTCACCTTCGACGACATCACCGAGCTCGAGGCCGCGCAGCGGAAGGCCGCCTGGGCCGACGTGGCGCGGCGCATCGCGCATGAGATCAAGAACCCGCTGACGCCGATCCAGCTGGCCGCGGAACGGCTCAAGCGGCGGTTCGGACGCGAGATCACCTCCGATCCCGAAACCTTCGCCCAATGCGCCGAGACGATCGTGCGCCATGTCGGCGATATCGGGCGGATGGTCGATGAGTTCTCGGCCTTCGCGCGGATGCCGCAGCCGGTGATCCGCCCTGAGGATATCGGGCGCATCGCCCGCGAGGCCCTGGTGCTGCACCGGACCGCGCGCCCGCGCATCACCTGGACCGCCGAGATTCCCGAACACGGGCCGGTGGCGCCGTGCGACCGGCGGATGCTGCGCCAGGCGCTGTCGAACCTGCTCGCCAACGCCGCCGACGCGGTGGCCATGCGCCCGCGCCCCGAGGGGGCCGCGGAGGGTGCCATCAGCGTGCGCGTCGCCAGCAGCGACGGGCAGGTGCGCATCGACGTGATCGACGACGGCATCGGCTTGCCGCAGGAAGATCGTGCGCGTTTGACTGAACCCTATGTCACGCACAAGCCGAAAGGCACCGGTCTCGGACTTGCGATCGTGAAGAAGATCATGGAAGACCATGGTGGCCGGCTGCTGCTGGAAGACCGGCCGGACGGTCCCGGCGCGATCGCCAGCCTGATCCTGCCGGTGGGGGATCCGCATGGCTGATGACATCCTGATCGTCGATGACGAGCCCGATATCCGCCTGCTGATCGAGGGGATTCTGCGCGACGAGGGCTACGAAACGGTGGGCGCCGGCGATTCCGACGCCGCGATGGCGGCTTTCCGCGCCCGTCGCCCGGCGCTGGCCATCCTCGATGTGTGGCTGCGCGGTTCGGCACTGGACGGGCTCGGCATTCTCGCTGCCCTGCACAGCGAGGAGCCGCAAATCCCGGTGG
>DAHWNE010000442.1 GCA_027340195.1 Acetobacteraceae bacterium
TCGCTTCGGCCAACCCGCGAAACTGGTCCGCTCGATCCTGCTCTACTCCCCCGACAGCGCGATCGACGGCGCGGTGTTGGATGTGATCCTCCGCAAGGCCGAGCGCATCCGCAAAGCCACCGGAATCACCGTCCCGTTGCCGGAGGACCGCGGCGCGGTGACCGGCGCGCTGATGAACGCCGTGCTGCTGCGCAAGGGCCGCACCCGCCAGCTCAGTCTCGATCTCGATTTCGGGGCGGATGCCGCCGCTGTGGAAACGCGCTGGCGTGACGCCGAGGAAGGCGAACGCCGCTCGCGTGCCCGCTTCGCGCAGAACGCCCTCAGGCCCGAGGACGTCGCACCCGAGTGGCAGCGCTGGCGCGATCTGCTTGGCGGGCCGAACGAGGTCCGCCGCTTCGTCGAGCGGGCCATGAGCCGCCTCGATGCGCCGCTCGATCCCGTCCGGCAGAACCTGGTCCGCGCCCATCTCGGAGCCCTGCCCACCGCGATCCGCGAACGGCTGGCCGCGCACGGCATGGAGGGTTCGATCCGCCTGTCCTTCGATGAACCGCCGGCTTCCGCTGCGGAAATGGTGACGCGGACACACAAGCTGCCCGCGACGCTGGCGGAATCCTTGCTCGAAGGGGCGCTGGATCCGTCCGCCGCCGCGCTTCCCGCGCTCGGCCGCACCGGTGCCTGGCCGACCGATCAGGTCCGCACCGTCACCACGGTCCTGCTGCTGCGCCTGCGCTTCAAGCTCACGGTGCATGGCAGGCGGGAGCGTCTGCTTCTGGTGGAGGAAGCGGGCACGCTGGCGCTGGAAGCCAACCATGACGCACCAAGCCTTACGGGAGAAGCGGCGCGCGCGCTGCTCGACCATCCGGCCAGCGGTGATCTCGCCCCGATCGCGCGCGAGCGGCTGGTGACCCAGGCGCGCGACCGCGTGCGCACCGCACTCCAGACCACGATCGCGGACTACGCGCGGGACCGCGCCCGCGACTTGGCCTCCGACCACGCCCGTGTGCGCAGCGCCGCCGGCGTGCCGCGCGTCAGTGTCGAACCTGTCTTACCGCCGGACGTGATCGGCCTCTACGTGCTGCTGCCGGGGAAGGTCTGACAATGGCACGTTTCCCTGGGGCTCGTTCTCCCCGCGCCCGCACGCCGCGTGCCCTTACCCTGGGTCTCGACGCCATCACCGTCGAGGGATCGCTCATCGCGCCGGCCATGCTGGCCCAGGTCGCCGCACAGCCGGACGACGACGCCACGCGGACCGCCTACCGTATCCCCAAGGGCCTTGCCCTGCGCGACGAGATCGCCCGGTCCTTTCGCATC
This sequence comes from Acetobacteraceae bacterium, assembly GCA_027340195.1. GTDB lineage: Bacteria > Pseudomonadota > Alphaproteobacteria > Acetobacterales > Acetobacteraceae > JAJZVS01. The sequence goes on from DAHWNE010000442.1 coordinate 1,312, forward strand.
GGCCAGGCGCTGTTCACCGATCTGACCGCCAGCCCCACCCCATCCGGGGCGAAGACCACCTCCTTCGCGGGGGCCTTCCTGCGCGACGTGCTGGGCTTCACCGACATCGCCCGCCCCGGCACGCGCACGCGGGGGGATCGGGTCTTCGCCGTCACGCTGGAAGCCCTCGGCGGGCGGGTTCCGGTCGTGGTCGTCCCGCCCTCGGATGATCTCGACAAACCCAGCCCGCATCTGCCCGGCGATCATCGCCGCCGCTCCGCCGCCTCCGCCCTGCAGGACTGGTTGAACGCCAACGACGATGCCGTCTGGGGTCTCGCCACCAACGGCGACCGGCTGCGGCTGCTGCGCGACAACGCCAGCCTCACCCGCCCGGCCTATATCGAGGCCGACCTCAAGCGCATCTTCGAGGGCGAGGCCTTCGCCGACTTCACCGCGCTCTGGCTGCTGCTCCACGCGCAATGCTTCGGCGCGCCGGGTAACCCACCCTTCGACAGCAAGCTGGAACACTGGCGCGAGACCGGAAGCAAGGAAGGCACCGCGGCGCGGGAGCGTCTGCGCGAAGGCGTAGAGGCCGCCCTTCTGGCGCTCGGCACCGGCTTCCTCGCTGATCCCGCGAATGCCGATCTGCGCGCCCGGCTGCGCAACGGCACGCTCCCGCTGCCCGACTTCTTCGGCCAGTTGCTGCGCCTGATCTATCGGCTGATCTTCCTGCTCACCGCCGAGGACCGCGACCTTCTGCACCCGGCCGGCACGGCGCTCGACCCCCGCAAGCTCTATGCGGACGGCTATTCCCTCTCCCGCCTGCGCGACCGTGCCATCCGCCGGTCCGCCTGGGACCGCTACCACGATGCGTGGGAGGGGCTGCTCATCACCTTCGCTGCCCTGGCGCGCGGCGAGCCGCGGCTCGGCCTGCCGGCGCTGGATGGGCTGTTCGCGCCCGGCACCATCCCGGACCTTGAGGCGCTGCGCCTGTCCAACCGCGCGCTGCTGGAGGCGATCTATCGCCTCGCCTGGCTGCGCGACGACGGCGCGCTGGTGCCGGTGAACTGGCGGGATATGGAGACCGAGGAACTCGGCTCGGTCTATGAATCCCTGCTCGAACTCACCCCGCGCCTGACCGATGACGAGCGGGCGATGACGTTCGCCGAAGGGGCGGAGCAGAAGGGCAACGCGCGCAAGACCACCGGCAGCTACTACACGCCGGACGCGCTGGTGCAGACCCTGCTCGATTCCGCGCTCGATCCGGTGCTGGACCGGGTGGAGGCGGAGGCGGAGGACCCCGCCGCCGCCCTGCTCGGCGTCACCGTCATCGACCCCGCCTGCGGCTCCGGCCATTTCCTCCTCGCGGCCGGGCGGCGCATCGCCACGCGATTGGCCCGCGCGCGCGCCGAGGGTGTCGCGTCGGCTGAGGATTTTCGCCATGCGCTGCGCGACGTGGCGCGGTCATGTCTCCATGGCGTCGATCGCAACCCGATGGCGGTGGAGCTGACCAAGGTGGCGCTGTGGATCGAGACCGTCGATCCCGGCAAGCCGCTCGGCTTCCTGGACGCCAATATCCGCTGCGGCGACGCGCTGCTGGGCGTGTTCGACATGGCGGCGCTGGCCAAGGGCATCCCGGAGGCGGCCTACAAGCCGCTGACCGGCGACGACAAGGCAACGGCGAAATACTATGCCACACGCAACCGCGACGAACAGAAAGGCCAGGGCAGCCTGGATTTCGCGCGCGGTGGCGGCAGGCTGCCGGCGGCGGCACCCTTGGCACAAGCGCGGGCGGCGCTG
>DAHWNE010000223.1 GCA_027340195.1 Acetobacteraceae bacterium
GGTCGCCGTTGGCCGCCACCGTCCGCACCTCGCGGACATGCCCGCCGATCCCGCGCAGGCTGACCGCGCGCACGAACCCGGCCAGACTCTTCCCGCGCGGGGTCAGCGCCAGTCGCCAGCCGTCGAGGCCGCCCGACAGTCGCACATGATACCAACGCCGCAGCAGCGCGAGGTTGCCCGACAGCGTGCCCAGGATCGCCGCCGCCAGCCCGGCCAGCGCCGGCTGCTCGGAAAACGAGAGCCGCCGGGCCGGTCCGCCGTCGAGGCTGAGCGCGGCGTGCCCGCCGGTCACCGTCAGCACCTCCGCCCGCGGCCATTCGGTGATCTTGGCGAACCGGTCCGGGCGCGTGTAGCTGAGCCGGCCCGAACTCCGCACCGGGGCGCGCAGCGCGGCCAGCGTCTTGGTCTCGGTGAACAGCGCTTCGCGGTGCGGCACCGCGGCGAGCGCGGCCATCACGCGGGCCAGCGTGTCGCCGCCTGGCGGCGCGGGGAGCGAGTCGCCGCTTCGCGGCGCGGGCGGCGCGGCCAGCGCGGCCAGCAGTACCCGCCGCCCGAACCCGGCCTCAGCGCCCGCCATCGTCCCACACATCGTGGAAATTGAACCATTGCAGCGGATGGGCCCGCGCCATCTCGCCCAGCCGGTCGGCATAGGCGCCGACCACCCGCGCCAGAGCCGCCTCGCGCCCGGCGCGCGGCAGGGTGATGCGGTCGGCGAAGGGCTCGAAGCGCAGCGCGTAGCGCCTCGGGCCGGTGCAGACCCCGAAGAACAGCAGCACCGGCGCGTCCAGGGCCGCGGCCAGGCGGAACGGGCCGGTGGGGAATCCCGCCGGCGCGCCCAGGAACGGCACCGCGATCAGCCGCTCCGGCTGGTCGCCGGGGTCGGGCGCGCGGTCGGCCAGGATGCCCAGGATCTCGCCCCGGCCGAGCGCCTCGCGCGCCGCCAGCATCGCCTCCGGCGTGCCGAGCGGGATCACCGCGGTGGCGAACTCCGGGTCCAGCCGTTCGAGTCGGGCCGAGAGGCCGCCCCGGTTGGCCCGGTACATCATCATCCGCACCGGCACCGGGGCCCGGCGGCCGAACGCGCGCAGCGCCTCGAAGCTGCCGAGATGCGCGCCGAGCAGGATCGCCCCCCGTCCCTCGGCCAGGACCGTTTCGAGGGCGGCGATCCCCGCCGCCTCCAGCCGATAGCCGCCGGTGCGCCCGGCGAGGAAGAAGATCCGATCGAGCAGCATGGTGGAGAAGGCGAAGACATGGCGGAACCGCAGCCACGGCCCCGGTGTTCGCCCCATCACGCGGCGGAGATAGCCGAGCGAGGCCCGCCGTGCCGCCGGGGCCGCCACCACGAAATAGGCGGTGATCGGCACCAGCAACGCCCGCCCCACCCGCCAGCCCAGATGCAGGGTCAGCCAGACCATCAGCGCGATCAGCCAGTCCGAGCCGCGCTCGGCGCGTCGGTTCCAGGCCGGCGCGGCGGTGGCCGGCGCCCCGCTCACCCTTTCCGGTCCGTCGGCGGGCGGATGCGCGCGCCGAAGGAAGGAACCCCGCCGATCCGCCCGCTGACGGTGATCACCCCCGATGCGGCGATGTCGGAGGTCAGGACGAGGGTCTGCTCCGGGGCCAACGGGGTGGTGAACTTGGCGGCGATGATCCGCGTGCCGGGCCGGTCGGCGCCGACCGCGCGCAGCGCGGCATCCAGGATCAGCACCGCGGGCACCACCGGGCGGCCGGGAAAATGCCCGGGCAGGGCAGGGTGGTCCGCCGGCACCGTCAGGCTTCCGCTCATGTCGGCTCCTCCGCCAGCGCCTCGGCCCGGAGGGCCTCCAGCGCGCGCGCCGGCAGCTTGCCCAGCGGATCGCGCGGCAGCCGGTCCAGCCGGATCACCCGGCGCGGCAGAAAGACCGGGTCGATCCGCGCGCGCAGCGCGGCCAGGATCGCCTCGGCCGACAGGGACGGCGCCACCGCGAAGGCCAGCATCCGCGCGGTCGGGCGGGTTTCCAGGTCGGGCGGGGCGACGAACAGCCCGTCCTCCACCCCGTCGATGTCGGTGAGGATCCGGGTCAGGCCGGCGAGCGACGCGCGCCGCCCGCCGAGCTTCACCAGATCCGTCGCGCGCCCGATCAGGCGGAACCCCGCCGGGCCGTCCGGCACGATGTGGTCGCTGAGAGGGAACGGCGCCGCGTGGGGGGCGATGACGCGAACCAGGTCGGCCTCGGCGCGCAGCCGAACCCGGGGATAGAGCAGCCACCGGCCGTCGCCGACGGTGCGGCGCGACGCGATCGAGCCGACCTCGGTGGCGCCGAAAATCTCCCACACTTCGGTGCCCCAGGCCCGCTCGGCCGCCGCCGCCATCGCCGGTTCGAGCGGGGCGGTGGCCGAGATCACGCGCGCGAGCGGCGGCATCGCGATCCCGGCCCCGAGGAGGGCGCGCAGCTGCAAGGGGGTGGTCACCAGCACCCGGGGCGCGGGGCAGGCGGCGAGCGCGGCGGCGACATCGACCGGATAGAAGGCCGGCCCGCACCAGCTGGCGGTGGCGGCGTGGAAGGGCAGCAGCACCGTGGTCTCGAAACCGTACATATGCTGGCCGGGGACGGTGCCCACCACGCTTGCGCCGCCGAGGCGGAACCGTCGGGCGGCGTCCGCCGAGCGCGCCGCCAGCGCCCCCCAGGGCTTGCGGTGGCCCACCGGCTCGCCGGTGCTGCCGGAGGTGAAGACGATCGCCACCGGACGGTCGGCGGGCAGCCTGGGCGGGGCGGAGGGGTCGGGCGGGGCGGCGATCGCCGGGGAGAGATGCGGGGCATCGATCGGTCCGGGTGTTTCCGCCAGCACCGCGAGGCCGGGATGGCGCGCGGCGAGGGCGGCCAGCCAGGCGGGCGAGCGGTCGCCGGTGAACAGCGAGATCCGTCCCGCGAGGGCGGCGGCGGCCAGCCCGAGCGCCACATGATAGCGGTCGGCGCAGAGATTGAGCAGCGGCGCGTCCGGCAGCCGTGCCGCCAGGGCGCGGGCGGCGCCGAGGAAGGCGGCGGCGGTGATGTCGCCCTGTGGTCGGCGGAACAGCACCGCGTCGGGCGGGCGGGCCAGCAGCGGCACCGCGGGCGGCGCGGACATCGGCGCTACCGGGTCCGGGTCTCGTCGATATAGGCGGTGAGGCTGGCAAGCGAGGCGAAGACCTGCCGGTTGCGCGCCTCGTCGGAGCGCAGCTCGAGTCCGTACTCGCGGGAGATGGCGAGTGTGAGTTCCAGCGCGTCGATGGAGTCGAGGCCGAGCCCCTCGCCGAACAGCGGGGCGTCCGGGGCGATCGCCTCCGGGCGGAGATCGAGGTTGAGCGTCGTCACGATCAGGCGGGCGACCTCGATCGGATCGGTGGCGGCGCGGGCACTCATGACGAAGAAGGGGGCACAACGGAACGCATGTTGGAGCGGTACCGCATATCGCGGGCGGAGTCCATCTTTCGGGCCGCACGATACGGTGCTTGCCGATGGAACGGCCCGGGCCGGAAGGCCGCTCGCCGGCACCGGGGCGGCGACTGCGCCGGTCCAGGTGATGTCCGGGGCCCAGGCGGGGTTGGCGGAGGCGCATTGCTGGAACGGCCGGACATCGTTCGGATTGCTGCGGTCCATCGTGGGCCGGGACGGGGCGGCCCAACGGTTCATGCCCGCGGGCGCTTCAGGATGGAGGTCGGCCGGGCTTCTTCGAGGACCCCGCGGCGCGACGGGATCGCGCCGCGGAAACGCGGTTACGAACCGGGCGCCCTGGCGAGACGCGGGACCACCGGTGGATCGCACTCCCAACGGGGCCGGCGGCCGGTCGCGCGGGTGAGCTTTCGGACGGCGAAGCGGCCACGGCGGCCGGAGACCGCCGACACGCCGACCGCACCGGCCAGGAGAAGCCAAAGGCTCGGCGGCTCGGGCACCGGGGATTGCTGCGCGGCAAGACAGGCTGAGCCGCTCCATCCCAGGGCGCACATCTCGGTGAAATCGACATTGCTCATGCTGGCGAACACGCCCGGATTGGCGCAGGAATCGAATGAGTCGGACCCCGGACCGCACGTGCTCTTGCCGCTGACGGTAATAGTATTGAACCAGTCCGCGCTGTCGGAGGTGTTGTCGAACACCCCCGCCGT